>CACYCN010000261.1 GCA_902772895.1 uncultured Ruminococcus sp. | reverse complement strand
TCGTTGAAAATCTGGAATCGGTCGCCAAACGGGAAAAAGGAATTGATTTCCAGTTCCATAGAACCGTCTGTCAGACTGTCCGGCGCGATCTGACGACCGGAAGGTCTGACAACCGCATAGGCAAAATTCAGTTCCTTCAGTAACGACAGATCTCTCACCGTTACCCGAAGCGCACAGCCGTCTTCATCCAGTCCTATCGGCGGCATTTTTTCGCTCTTGATCAGAACCAGCTCTCCTCCCCGCTCCTGTACATCACGGAACGGGACATATCCGGATTGCGGCGAATAATACTCGATCCTGACTGCCTGACGATCGGTCAGCGCTTTTATTGTACTGCTGATTACCGGTACACCGCCCTGATGATAGAAACCGATCCGCAGTTCTCCCTTACTCCTGATATGAAATCCGTAAGGATGCGCCATTGTCAGAGTATGCGCCTGCAGATTACGGTCCGGTAAACTGAACAGCAGGGTACGTGTCTTTGGAAGATCCTCATATTGGCCGATATGGTCACTGACTTCATCCACACAGAAACTTCCCACAATTCTGGCAGGTGAAACCAGTACATCATCGTTTGTTTCAAAATGAACCGGTTCATCCGCTGCTTCATAGGAAGTCAGTACCGTTCCCTTCGGTACCTCAACCGGCGCGACGTCTTCCGCAGATAAGGAAAAACTGACATAACCCTCTGAGCGTACCGCCGGACGCAATGACGCATTTAACAGATTGAAAAATGCAATTTCATTCTTCAAAGGCAGTCCGTTGATTTTCTTGACAGTTCCTTCAAACATCTCCGAACAAGCCATCGCCAATGCCGCAGCGATATCCGGCTGTTCCGGATCAAGGTTCCACTCCGGCGTATAACTTGCCGCCCGTTTCTGTAAAATCGCCTTTATTTCCTTCTTGCTGCGAAGATCCGTATTCACCACATTTCATCCTTTCTTTCAAACTACAACCTGCATTCCCGTCATCCTTTTCTCTTGCGGACAGGATATGGATGATGATTCCGTCCGGCTCTCTCAAGTGCCTGTCAATGACAGTGTCTTATCATCCTTACCGACTCATTTCTCTAAGAAAACTTATTTTTTTAACTTAAATAACAACATCATTTTTTCCGCCTGATACGGTTCTGTCCATGATCTATTTGATCATGGCGCCTTCATGATAGCCCTCACTGATATAGAAGGGATAAACCAGGTTATAGGGGTTATTGGTAGATCGGACCACATAATTGATTTCAATGAGCAGAACACCATCCTCTTTCGGAGACTGTACAACCTGAACATCGATATCCTTGATTCTCGGTTCCCACATAATGAGTGAACTTTCCACTTCCCGTTTCATCATCATCATGGAAGTATAATCCGCTGTTCCGAAAACAAAGGAATTGATCGAACAGCCAAAATGCGGTGACATCGGACGTTCTCCCGGCTGGGTGCCGAGAATGATCAGAATTGCTTCTCTGATGTCCTCCTCATTGGAGGAAGTACGTACCTTACCGGTCAACTGATCTACCTGGACAGGAAATTTAAACCCTGTTCCTAAAAAACTCTTACTGCCGGAATCGTTCATCATTCCTCACTCCTTTGATCGTTTGACAGAATGATTTTCTTTTGACAGTGATGCAGAGATCCCTGCTGCAGGGTCTGCCGTTTCCGGAAAAGAAAATCGACTAATTGATTTAATTGATTTTGACAATGGTTCCTTTCACCTGAGTGGAACCGCTGGAGGTAAGCTGCAGCGCACTGGTTCCCTCAACCTTGACAGAAGTGCCGTTCACTTTGACATCCTGTCCTTTGACACTGACATCCTTATCCGCATTCAGGGCAACCGAAGCACTTTTGAGACTGATTTTTCTGCCGCTGCCGTCAAACACTGCCGCCTCATTTCCTCCCACTTTCAGAATGATTTTTTTATCGGCCGTCACGGTGACAACCCCCTTCTGGGAGTCAATCGTGATACTGTTTTTATTGTCTTTATCGTGCAGCACCATACAATCCTTTTCCTCATTCAATTCCAGACATTTGCCGTTTTTGGTCCTGACGGTAATTTGATTCTTATCCTGCGTATCGTCAATGGTCAGTTCATTACCGCCTTTGGTAAGGATTGTTTTTTTGGTATTCTTCTCCACGGCGGTCTCCTTGGGCAGCTTATTCTTGTCACTCCATAGACTTCCCAGTACGATCGGACGGTTACGGTCACCCATCCGGAATGCCACTACCACTTCCGAACCTACCTCCGGCAGGGCATAAGCGCCAAATTCGGCTCCGGCATACGGACTCATCACCGGGATCCATCCTGTCACGTTTTTACCGTTTTCTCCCAGAAACAGTTCCACTCTGACCTGTCCGGGATGATCTTTATGATAGTTTTCCTTTACCGTACCGGTGACAATGCCATTGATACTGCCGTCATCCGCAGCATCCGGAAATCCTACAAAATCTTCAAACAATCCCATTGATAACCACCCTCCTGCCGCAGCACTTCCTGAACGGATCCCTCATGACAGCCATCCTTTTGTCACAAAAGACGTTGAAAAACTCGAATCCCTGAAATAATGCGTTACCTCACTGATATAGTATTTCTTATCCGCCATCTCCTCAAGATCCTTGACCTGCAGATACCTGCCCGGTACGATCTCCGGCAGACCTACTAACTCTCCTTCGGCATAACAGGACTGATCCTGTTCCGCTCTGGCAAGTGTCTGCGCCCTGATCCTGGCTTTTGCCTCACTGTCCGCATCCGCATCAATAAAGAACTGCGCCGGCGTCGGCGTCAGTACAGGTGAATATTTTTCCGGTGTTTTCGCCTTGACTTTGGAGAGAATATCCTTGCAATTCAGCGGATCATAGCCGATGACATTGATTTCCGTATCAAGATAATCCGCCATCATCTGAAACCGGAGCAATTCTTTTCCCAGTTCTACAGACATAATGGGCGTTTTATTCTTTGCCGGTTCCCGGAAATACGCCTTATCCAACAGTACAAAAAATTCTCTGTCGGATTTTCCCTTTCCGATCAGCTCGTTTCTGACAAACTGATAATCATTGGTACTCTGTGAAACCGGTGCCGTCAGATTATCGGAAGTGGCGTCACAGACAACCGTACAAAGTTTCGAATAGGTTCCTATCACCTTTTTGAAGATATCGGAATAATTCTTGTCTTCATAAAGCTGTCGTTTCACTCCGCTTGTCATCATGAGTTTTCTGACATCCATCAGTTTGACTACCAGCATCGGTACATCTCCGAACTCGGCGCCAAGTCCTGCAACATAGCCTTTGAATACCGGCAAGGTCGCCGACAGATACCCGATTTCAACTGTCAGAATCGTTCCCAGTTTAAATGCGCTTTTGATTTTGGAAGTGAAGCTATGGCTCTTCACGTCATAACAATCACCGATTTTGATAATAACCATTCCTGCCGACTCTATCGACAGTGTTACCGACATTTCCAGTACGGACAGATCCAGTGTCGACACAAGATCCGATCCGGAAGACTTGATTTTCAGCGCCGGTACCATATAGTTTCCGTATTTATTTTCCAGTTCTGCACTGTCTGTCGTTGCCGACATCAGATCAACCATATGCTCACCTCTGTCCGAAGACGTTGTCCCCGGCTTTTTCGGAACTCTGCCCCTGAACCATGACAGTCCATACAAAATGATTTCATGATGATTCCGTGTCCTGAATGGCAGGAACCTTCAGTACCATACCAAGCGGAATATCCAGCGGATTCATGATATCATTGGCATCAGCAATTCTGCGCCATTCCCGCACATCACCGTATTCTTTTTCTGCCAGATTCCAGATACTATTATCTTCTGTCATCTTTCTGGCTTTTGTTCTGTCAGGTGACGACAGCGGACTTTTTCTTTTATCGGCGCCTCCGTCGAATCCCTTCATCGTAAGATTGACCACTGCCCGGAGCGGTTTGCCGCTCTTTTCAAACATGGTATATGTGACGCCAACACTCTCCACATATCCCGCAAATAACAGGGACCCCCATAAAAATACACATCCCGGCGGCTGATGCTTTTCTCCTTCAATTTTGGTCAGATCCGTAATGCGACGGATCGTTTTGACCATTTCTGATTCTTTCGGCGGTTTTTCTTCCTCGTCAGAAAACAGACTGTCTACCGTATCCATAATGCCTTCTACCTTTTTTTGCATACTCTCTACCGTTCTGAATTCATCACAGTTAAAGTGCAATCGGACATTCAGTGTAGAAAGCGTATTACCGGTATAATTGACAACAGGTTCGTCTTCTTTATTCCGGGGACGCTGTAAATAGGCGGAACCGTCCGTAATACTGTATTCCGAAGGATTGAACTGTACAATGATCGGGTTATCTTCATCACCCTCTACAACGATCATCGCTTTCATTCCCTTCAGCTTGATCAATGCCTTGATCGCCACCTTGGCTAACTTCGCTGTATCCCTTCTTTTCCCTCCTTCTCTTAGCGGCGGCGGCGGCGCAGAGCCTGCGCTCCCGATTCGCGGCGGCGTTCGCTGACGCTCACTCTGACAGTGTGGATTTCAAATTCTATTTCCGCGGTTGACGGCGCAGGTCGGACAGACATTTCTTTCCATCCGCCGGCGCAGCCCCTGAGGGCTGCTTTCCGGCTGCATTTTCCGAAACGAATGCTATTTTTCTTTTGATAGTTGATGCGCCTGCTTTTTTGATAAACAAAGCAGCGGTGTTATGAATAGGAGGCTTCCTGAAGCTGTCATGAATATCTGGAACGATCGAATCTGAGCTTTGTGCGCAGTTGATTGATTACTTCCTGCGAAAGCTTCTGGAGATCCGTCGTTTTCAGTGTTGCCTCTTCCATTTGCTTCTGTCTTTTCGTCAGATTTTCCAGAGCTTTGGACTGTTGTCGGGCTTCTTCTTCCATCCTGCTGATCTTGGTTGTCAGTTCAACCATATGACCTCCCTGCCCTTTCATGGATACGGAAGTATTCATAACCGTTCGATCGCCTGTTGTATGAAACGGGTCCGCTCCGTCAATCAGATTACCGTACTTCTGAATCAGAGCTTCCTTTGAAATCTCCGGTGTTTTCGGGACAGAATGCCTCGTTTCCTCACTTCGTTCACTGACAGAACGGGGGCGTTCTGCCACTGATAATTTCACCGCCGTATCACGATATGCCGGAACAGCCGTTTCATCCTGTACAGTCAACAATGATGAAAACCGGTCAGTTCTGAGTGAAATTTCTCTGCTGATCTCCGATGTTCCGATCCTTTTGATCAACGGAATCACTTTGATCAGCGGATAACCGGAATAACTATAAGTCTGTTCCGACAGTATCCACTCTTTCTTTCCTGTTTCCTCACTCTTTCGATCAATCCGCCCTGTATCTGTTACCATAATCATATTGATTTTTTTTACGGTTTCCATTGGGGAATCCGTTGAAAGGGATGATTTTGTACGGGCTGATACTTTGTCATCTAATAGTCTCCTGACCGTTTCATAACTCATTTCGCGGGCATCCTGACGATAATAACGAATCAGTTCTCCGGTCAATGTATCATTTCCGGATTGTGACACAGTTCTGACTACCTCACCCGGTAAACCGCCGTTTCTTTTCAGTAACACAAGCAGTCTGTCTTCCATCGGCGTCAGTGTCAATCTCTGACCCGTTTCCGGATCGGTTAAGCCATGTGATGCTAATTGCCTGATTGTCAGCGTCAACAGCTCCGTTCGCTTTTCTATCGAGAGCGTATTACGTTTTAACTGACCGGTTGGTTCTCCGTTAGTAAGTGAATCTCTTTTCATTCGTCCGCCCTGCGGTTCGAACATTTGGTGATCTCTTTTGAACTGTCCGGCTTGCTGCCCGACAGACCGGGTGTAATCCTCAGACATTCCCGTTTGCTGTTCAGTTTTCCGTTCAGAGTAGTTTTCCTGCGGATGCAAGTCAATCATGGGAACACTGTCATGGCTATTCTCCTGAAAAACCGTTCCGACCGCTTCACGGATAATCTGTCGTTGCCGGTCATCATTTCGTTCCGGATGATTCAACAAGGATAATGCCCGGAATAATACACCTTTTCCGGCACTGCTCACCGTATGCTCAATGGTATGTATCAACAGACGGGACGGACTTTCCTTTACACTGCGATACTTTTGCTCCACTCCGGCAAAATAGAAAGCTCCCTGTGACAAAAACGAATTCATCTGCAAGTTCTGACGAATTCCTGCCGATGTACCCATTCCGCTTTCCTGTGAAATAACCTGCATGGCAGGAGTCAATGTATCCGCTAACCGACTGTCTTTGTCAGCCGCTTTTGCTGCATCATTCTCTGATCTGACGGAAGTTGATGGATTTCCGTCCTGCTTCTCTGTTTTCAGAATCAGCGTTTCACCGCTCGGATAATGCTCACTTCCTGTTTCCACATGAAGTATCTGTTCGGAAATGATTGGTTCCTGAACCGATTCCTGACCGGACTCTGTTTGCACTCCGTCAATGACTTTAGTGATGACTTCGGAACTTGGTATAGTGTCCTTTGATTCTGTCGTTGTATCGCTTGCACGATCTGTTCTGTTACCGGATGAACTGATTTCTGTAACCCTGTCAGGCTTTTCAGTAACGGATGGTAATTCCACTTGATTATCGGCTTTCAGAATCAGCGTT
>CACYCN010000260.1 GCA_902772895.1 uncultured Ruminococcus sp. | reverse complement strand
TTTGAGTGGAGTGGAAGACCGGATATCACATCGGATCAGAATACACGAAGAAGGGATATGTGACGGAGGCGGTTATTCCGCCGCTGAGTATGGCAATGACAGCGGTAAAGATCAACAGATTTCTGGTTCTTCTGTCTCTCATGGAGACAAAAAACAAGATGAATCCTGCGATTGCCTGAATGACAAAAAAATAGATAACCCAGATTTCATCCAGACCGGATCCCACAATTCCTGCGGCAGTACCGGTGAGCAGCAGCCAGAATACCAATGCTCCGATACCTTCGGGGATTGGAATAAGAGGTGATTTCTTTGTGCTTTCGAATGATTTCCTTCTACATGTTCTGGTTGTCTGTGTCTGACAAAGCGGAAACCTGCTTTTCCTTTTCAGAGTGCCTGCTTATTTTTTCTGACATAATGGTATCTCCTGCTTGAAAACAGCGGCAGCAATTGATAGTAAAGAAATAAAAGTAGTATAGGTATCGCTTTTTCAAAGGCGGCGAAATACTCCGGATCATGATAACAGGGAAGTCCTTCCGCAATGCGCCGCCGGTTTCAAATATGTCATCTCCTCAACATTCGGTTGAATACGGATGAAACCCGATTCCTGTCAGGTCAGGACTTGCGCACAGGAAATGCTTCCGGGAAGCCGTTGATTGAATCCGGCGTCACTGTTCACCGTCAGACTTTTGGTTTTCTGAGGAGGAAAATGATCGTTCCGGTCAGGAACAGGACGGCGGACAGCGCTGCGAAAATCAATACAAAGGAATTGATCGTGTCGGTCCAACCCATCCATAAAACGGCTGTGTCACCGAGTACCATTGCCGCAAACGGCAGCCATAGAAGAAGGTTTTCTCCTTTTCCCAGGAACAGACGGCGGAGCATGATCGTGAAGGAAACGACCAGGGCAGCCATGACAAGATATTCGATGACGGTAAACAGTATCGGGTCAGGCAGACGATCATACTGATAGACCACCGGAATCGCCATTGAAAAGGCGGTCAGGTATCCCAGAGAGTACCATAGTCCGAAACGGTTTCCGGAGGTCGGCGTGAGCTGTACCGTGCGAAGAATCATGGCGAAGATCAGCATTCCGTAAGATACAAACTGTATCGCCGGAATGGTATAAAGTGTATGGACCATGCCGGAAATCAGGATCACGCCGGACGTAACCGATAGTTTTGCGTAATCGGGCTGTCCGCCCCCGAAGAGGGATTTCCAGAAGGAACCGTTGAAAAATCCAAGCAGCACAACGGCGGCCAGGAGAGAAACGCAGACAGTCACCTCAGCAACGATCTCAAACCGGCTGCTGAAAAGCTGTCCGGCTGCCGCTGCGCGAATCAGACTTTGCGTCCGTTCGGCAAACAGGATGACGAAGTATAACAGGAAAAACCATGATAATAGCGTATGCGGAATGCTGCGTCTGGAGGTTGTCATGAAGATCTTCCTTTCTGTAGGGAAATAACGTTAAGTTTAGTATATCATGGTTTATCGACAAATGCAACGATGCGGACAGGGAACCGGTCAAAAGGCAGGCCATTTGTTTTGGGTTCTGTGGCAGACGAGATAAACCGATATTTTAATCGGTCGCCGAACGGTTGTATTTTAATATCAATGGTTGTTTGATTTTTGGGGGGCTTTATCTTAAAATAAAGACAAGGAAACCTACTATACACAAGGGGGCATTCATGATGAAAACAAAGACCATTTTTGCCGGTTTACTGTCAGGCATTCTTTGCCTGACCCTGTTCAGCGGATGCGGAGGGTCGGATACCTCCGGAGCTTCTGACAAGGGAGACTCATCTGCGTCGGGTGATTCTTCCGTTTCTGCGGTATCCGATGACAAGAGTTCCGCCGCCAGCCAGGAAAAAGACACAGATCAGGAAAGCTCCGGAACCACACAGAAAGGTACCGGCCATACCCTGCTCATCCGGGACGCCGGCAAGAGCGATAAGATGACGGCGACTTTCTTTAATACCATGAGTGATGCGACGGCGGAGATCGAAATGACAAAAGCCGAAGAGGGAGACGATCACATTACCTATTCCTGTGAGGGCGACACCAGCCTGTATAATATGGTACGGCTGACGTATGGCGCCGGAAAAGTCAGCACGGATGTGTCCTTCAACAGCTATGTGGCGGGCTGGTACCTGAAAGACGATACCCTGCTGCCCTATGCGGAGGGGATGGATCTCCGCTATGACCCGGCATTTGATACCAAGGTCTTCCAGTTTGACGGGGTGGACAAAGAGGTTTATATCTGGACGCCCGAAAACTATGACAAGGATTCATCGGACAAGTATTCCACCGTGTATATGTTCGACGGTCAGACTGTGCTGGCGACCGGCCGGGACAGAGGCATGGACAGCGATACCGAATGCTGGAACGTATCCGAAAGCGTAGCCGGCATGATGTCCGTGACGGATAACAAGACTATTCTCGTTTGCATCACGGACGTTGACAACAGAGCCGATGAGTTGGTTCCCGATCTCGGTACGGTAGCCGCCAGTCTGGACACCAAAAAACGCGGCAGCGCTTTCGCCGACTTTATCTGCGATACGATCGTTCCCTATGTTCGTGACAATTACAATGTCTATCCGGATGCGCAGCATACCGCTCTGGCAGGCAGTTCGCTGGGCGGTCTGGAGACCTTCTATACCGTTCTGACCCATCCCGATACTTTCAGCGCAGGCGGTGTTCTGTCCGCGTCCTTCCACGTCTACGATGATGCTACCTGGGAAACATTCCTGAGCGACAAGACGAATCTGGAGAACGCTCCGTTCCTGTATTTCTATGCCGGCGGCTATGCGGTCGATAACGGCGGCGTCAACGAGACAAGATACAATTATCTTCTCGAAAACGGGTATCCCAAGGACAAACTTGTCTTCAATAAGTTTGAATCCGGCCGCCACATGGTTCAGTACTGGAGAAATATCTATTCCGAGTTTTTACAGGCGGCGTTCCAGAAGAAGGTGGATGCGCTGACCTGCGGCACAGCGGTGAAATATGAGGATAATTATAATCCCTTCGAGAACATCCCGGTCGAAGCCAGCATTGACCCGGATGATCCCCGCCTGAATGATAAGAACAATTACATCTTTTTCGATAACAGCAAGACCAAGTGGGACCAGGTATATGCCTACTGGTGGGATGCGATTCCCACGAATAAGATCAGCGGCGGTCTTTACGGCGGCGAATGGCCGGGCGTCAAGATGGAGCAGATTGAGGGAACCGATATCTACCGTATGGTGATGCCGATGGGACCGTCAAAGATCATTTTCAGTTCCGGCGTTACCGATACCGAAGTGATTAACGGCGTGACTGCCTATCAGACAGAAAATATGCCGTATGACGATCAGCTGAATGCCGGTCAGATCTTTACCATCGACACCACTCAGGAAGCTACTCCCGAAAAAGTCGAGAAGTATAAGACAAAATTTAAATATCCCGCCGGCAGTTGGTCCGATTATAACGGCAATATGTAATGAACAATGCGGCGGAAAGTTTCCGTTCCCGATTTCGTTTTGAAAAGTCATTGACAAACGGTTAATTCGTGTTTTTGCAAAAACAATCACGGGTGCGCAGGCTCTGCGCATGAAAGCTCCCCGCAGAAGTCATTTCTGCGGGGAGATGCTTTTTTGTGGAAATTCCAAAAGGAAAGACGAGTGACCCATAAGGTCACCCGTCTTTTTCTCGTGTACTTCATGGCAGATGCGGCTCCATTCTGCACAACCGCATCATTATCTCAGGCATTATGCGCATCTGAAGGCTTTATATGTAATTTTATCCTCTGCCTTTAAATTTTGCCATTCACTATAATCATATTCTTTCTTGCTTTCATTATTATTCTGATCTTTATACAATACATAATAATGTTCTGTTCTTTCTGCCTGACGTTTATCGCCATAATTCGGATTACTGACGGATGTCTCCAAAGTACATTCTCCAAAGTATACTGTTTTATCATTACCACTGGTATCTATACTATCCGTTTTCTTCCATCTGCCGATATCATAATAGTACTTGGTCTGCTTGACAGGAACCGAACGATATACAGGTTCTTCATAATATGACGTTTCATATACGGTTTTATATTTCGGCTTTTTAATTTCCTCAAACTGCCCGTTACCCAAATCTTTATAGGTTATCGTATATCCGTCTTCTACTTTTTTAGGAACTTTCTTTGACTTGGTTTCATAATGATCGATTACCTTATCATAATGATGTACTTCCAACTTTGTAGAAGTCACGGTACCCCCACTGGGAACTGACCAATCACTTTCATGACATAATGTATAAGTCTCTACCGCAATAGAACGCTCCCAATAAAAACCGTCTACATAGGAATCACGTTCTACAGGGGTAAAAAACCATATACCAAATAATATACAAATCCCTACGACAATAGCCAGTATAACTTTACGCAGCCAGCCATGGGTTTTGCCTTTGTTGGAAGCGCTTGGATTGACACGGATAGGTTCTTCTTCCATAGCGGGATCATCATTATCAAAGTACCGTTTGGAATCTGACGACCTCGGCGCTCCGCAACTGCCGCAGTATAGATCTTTACTTGAATTTTGTACACGGCAATAATCGCATATCCAGTTTTCTACACTGTTTTCCTGCAATGCATCTACATATTCCGCATTGTCAGGATCCGGCGGGAAAAACCGGGTATCTTTTTCCACAGGATTCCCGCAAGACGTACAGTATTTCTTATCCGCACGAAGCACTTTACCACAACTGGGACATTTCCAGTAACCCCATACATTCGCCACTTTATCACTACCTTTTATAAATTGTAATCGTTATTTCCGAATTTTCCAATAGATATGCAATATTCTTTTTTACATCTATTCAATGATTTCTGCTCACGCATCCCCTCCGGGGCGCGAACGCAGATTATTGTATATGTAATACGGCTATACACAAATGGAATGCCCTATGCAGACGCTTCATCATAGAACTGCCTCTCCCGATAAAATGCTTCCGGACGGACTTTCTCGCCAGCACTGAGCTGTCGGAGTATCACATTGTCTTTTCCTTCCGGAATATCCGTTATTGGGTGAAGGTCCATCCATTCAGTTTCCGTTTCTGCATGGGTCAGACAGAACTAATCCTCCATGCGTTTATGTTTCCGGGATTTCCAGGCTGCTGTGCGGAAGCCAGATATCTTGTTTCAGAATCGCATCCGGTAAAACGCTTGCTTCCGGTGGCTCCGAATTGCTTCCGTTCAGTCGGGGTGTACCGGAAGCAGAAGTTCCCTTGACAGTCACTTTACATGTTGCGCGATTCCCTCCGTTGAACGTCATTACGGAGATATAAGCAGTGCCGGCTTTCAGCGCTTCGACGGTACAGGTGTTGTTGGTTGTCTCTGTGATTGCCAGGACAGAAGGATCTGAACAAGTGAAGGTACGGTGATAGGATGCCCCGCTTGTCACCGAACTGATGAATCTGAATGTTTCGCCGACTCGTAAGGTGAGTTCGGTACGGTTCAGTTCAATTTTAGTGGCTGCTGCCTTTACGGTAATATTACAGGTGGCGGTTTTGCCGTTGGATGTAGTTGCCGTAATGGTTACGGTGCCGAGCGCTTTGGTGCTGACGATACCGGTGTCGATATCCACTTCGGCAATATCCGGGTCGGAACTCGTCCATTGGATGGTCTTATCGGTGGCATTACCGGGAGTAATGGTAGCTTTCAACTCCTCAAGCTTTTCACCCAGTCCGAGTGTTGCAGAGGTGATATTCAGTGATACACTTGTTACGGGAATGATAACCGTTACCTGACAGGTGGCTTTTTTTCCGTTAGCCGTTTGCGCTGTAATCGTAGCGGTTCCGACATTTTTGGCAGTGATGCGACCGCTTGAGGAAACCGTGGCAACATTGGTATTGGAACTGCTCCAGGTAATGGTTCTGTCTTCTGCGTCAGCTGGTGTCACCGTTGCCGTAAGAGTCGTAGAGTTGCCTTTTGTCAGCGTCAGGGCAGTCCGATTGAGTGTGACTTTTTTAACGGGATTGATGACAGTTACCGTACAGTATGCCAGCTTGCCGTTGGCTGTTTTGGCCTTGATGGTGGCTTTTCCGACACCTACAGCCGTAATCGTGCCGTTTGCCACTGTGGCAACGTCGGTGTTACTGGAAGTCCACCTGATCGTTTTATCTGTTACATTCGTGGGTTCAAAGTTCACGGATAACGTTTCCTTTTCACCCTTGATTAACTTTGTGGTGGTCTTGTTCAGCGAGATGGAGATGGCTTTCACCGGTTCCACCGTTACGGTACAGACGGCGGTTTTTCCGTTAGTCGTCGTGGCGGTCAGGGTCGCTGTGCCGTCTTTCACTCCCCTGACGGTGCAGGTATTGGCTGTTGTGGCGTCAATCTTTAAGACTGTGCTGTCACTGACTGTCCACTTGACAGTCTGATAAGTGGCATTTGTGGGATTGACGGTTGCTGTCAGGGTTTCCGTTTTTCCGATCTCGAAGGAGGTTTCGGTTTTGTTCAGAGTGATGCTTGTCACGGGAATCGGCTTGACCGTGACCGTACAGGTGGCTGTCTTTCCGTTAGTCGTCGTGGCGGTCAGGGTTGCGCTTCCTT
>CACYCN010000259.1 GCA_902772895.1 uncultured Ruminococcus sp. | reverse complement strand
GGCAGGGTGCAGGGACAGAGTCCCTGCCAGGGCAGAGCCCGGCGGGATGCAGGGACAGAGTCCCTGCCAGGGCAAAGCCCGGCAGGGTGCAGGGACTTTGGTCAGTGGGTTTTCAGGAAGATGCTGTCGTTACCGAGGGGGTCTTTGATGTTGAGTTGATGATCGGAGAGGGTGTAGCTGCGGGTGACGGGGGAGTTTTCGTTGTTCTGAAAAAGGAAGGTGATCTGTCCGTTGCCGACGTGGTAACGGAAATGCTGTCGCTCTCCCATTTTGCTGTAGAGACCGGTGCCGTCAGCATGGAATTCGTAAAGAAAACTGTCGGAATCCTGATAGACCCATGTGCCAATCAGTGGAGTGCTGATCTCGGCGGCTGTCAGAGACGCCTGCTGTTCCTGTGATGCGGTCGCAGTACAACCGCCTGCGCTCAGAATAAAGGTAAAGAAGAAAAATAATGTGAGTCCCAGAAAGACGGCTGACAATAGAGAGGGGATTTTTAGTGGAGAGGATGTGCTTTGCAGTGAAGGGACTTTTTGAAACAGACTGGCTTTTTGAAACGGACCGGTTTTTGAGAAGTCAGTGGTTATCGGAGAAAGTGGGGAGGTAAGCAGAGGGGACACGGAAAATGATAAGAAATGTTTCCATTGGAGGATCATGCCGGTGCTCCTTTCCGATAGTGATGATTTGATTTTATCATGTCAGGAGAAAAATCTTTGCTGAAAGACGGCGTTGGGATTGCTAAAAAATTTACGGTTTCAAAATATTTCTGTCATAAGGGCTTGACAATTGGGAAAGATAATGGTAAATTATAAATAGATTAGCACTCTCGGGTGTCGAGTGCTAACAGAGAGGTGACAAATATGGAACCAACCGAAAGGAAAATGAAAATTCTCGAAGCGGTTGTGGAAGCCTATATCAAAACCGGAGATCCTGTCGGTTCCAAAACGCTGTGCGATTCCTTGGGGTTTCATGTTTCATCGGCTACCATCAGAAACGATATGGCGGATCTGACGGGGCTGGGACTTCTTGAACAGACCCATACATCCTCGGGAAGAATTCCGACAGAATTGGGCTATCGGGTCTATATTGACGACCTGATGAAGCCGGTCAAGCTCGGAAAACGGGAACAGAATCTGATCAATGATATGCTCTATCTGAGTGCGGACGTTCCGGAACATTTGCTGGAAAAGGCAGCGGAGATTCTTTCACAAATTACCGGCTGTGCAGCAATAGCGGCGTCTCCGAACGGTGAAAGCGCATTTATCCGGCGTGTCAGTTTTGTACAGACCGGACGCTGTTCGGCAATGGTGGTGCTGATCACTTCAACGGGTTCTGTGAAAACGAGATTGTTCCGATGTGATTTTGAACTGTCTCCCTCATTGATGGAGATGTTCGAAAAGGCGGTCAATGAAAGAATGGGCGGAATGCTTGTGACTTCCGTGACACCGGCATTTATGCAGACAACCGCTATCTCACTGGGAGAACTGTCCCTGATGATGTCCAATGTGCTGGTTGCGATTCATGACGCAGCACTGGAAGCGTCCGCTACCGGGATTGCGATCAAAGGACAGTCCAATCTGTTTGTGATGCCCGAACTGGCGTCCGCTGACGGCAAGCAGGTAATGGAACTGCTGAATCATTCCGCAGAATTGCAGAAACTGATTCAGGAGGCCGGCAGTAAGGCGGGCGTATTGATCGGCAGTGAACTGGGAAATCCTGCCCTGATCAATCTGAGCGTGATTGCAACCCATTATACTACTTCCCGGAATTGCAGCGGTTCGATCGCATTGATCGGTCCGATCCGCATGAACTATCCCAAAATGATCGCAGCACTGGAATATGTGACGGATTCCGTTGGCATTCTGCTTTCGGAACTGACGGAACTATAACGGTGTTGACATAAATCAGCTTGTCAGAACAGGAGACTGTTTTGACAGGAGAAGGAACAGGAGGAGAGAGTATTGGCAAGAAAAAGAGCAGGCCGTTCGAAAAATGAACGCGCATCCTATGAGACGGAATCGTCTTCGGAAATGGACGCTGTAAAGGAAACCGTTCCTGAAGCAGAAGCGGAAGCTCTGGATGCAGCATCAGCCGGTTATGCGGAGATCGAAGCTCTCAAAGCAGAAAAGGCAAAGCTGGAGGAAGAGCTGGCTACTCAGAAGGATCAGTTCCTGCGTATGGCGGCAGAGTATGATAACTTCCGCAAGCGAAAAAAAAAAAAAAAACTGCAGACCTATGATAATGCGGTAGCAGCAACCGTAGAGGCATTTCTGCCGGTTGTGGATAACTTTGCGCTGGCAATGGCGTCGGAAGCAGAGGTATCGGAGGATTTCAAAAAAGGGCTGGAACTGATTCAGAAGAAATTGGACGGCGCTTTTGAGAAACTTCATGTCGCCTCCTTCGGCGAACGTGGAGATGCCTTTGATCCGGAATATCATAATGCGATTTCTCGTGTCGATGATCCGGAAATCGAAGAAGATCATATCGTCAATGTCTATCAGAAAGGCTATATCATCGGCGATAAGATCATCCGTCATGCGATGGTTCAGATCAAAGAATGACAGACAATCAATCATCATACAGATAATATTAATGATTTATGGAGGTAATTTATTATGGCAAAGACAATTGGTATTGACCTTGGTACAACAAACTCATGTGTAGCAGTCATTGAAGGCGGCGAGCCGGTCGTTATCGCAAACGCTGAAGGTTCCAGAACGACTCCTTCCGTTGTTGCATTTGCAAAGAACGGT
>CACYCN010000258.1 GCA_902772895.1 uncultured Ruminococcus sp. | reverse complement strand
TATCCGGACTATTCCGTTATCAGCGTCACTTCGGATGACGCTGAGGAGACCATGGGCAGTATGCTCAATGTTTACTATCTGATTTTTGCCGTAGTGATCCTGATGGTCTGTTTCATTGTGGTATCGCTGTCACGGCATATTGTTAATGAACGTATGTCAGTTATCGGAATGCTGCGCAGTATCGGCGGCAGTATCCGTGGTACCGGATTATTACTGCTGGCGGAAAGCTCTTTCTATGGGATCTGCGGCAGTGTCCTGGGAGTGCTGATTTTCCTGCCGTTCCGGGGCAATACCGATCTCGGTTTATTTGCCACTGCCGGTGACTGGAATGTCGTCCGTTCTGACGGAATCAATCTCGGGGTCATTCTGTTGGTTATCATTGCGGTTACGCTGATCCAGTGTCTGTTTTCGGCTACGGCGATCCTGAAAGCCGCCAGAACTCCTGTCAGGGATATTATCTTCGGTACCAAAGAAACCGCTTATCGTCCGTCAACTCTTCTGACCTGTCTGGGGGCATTGCTGCTGATTGCCGGTATTATCTTTTACGGATTCTTTGACGGATTCGAGATAACCATTTTAGCGGCATTCTGTTCGATGATCGGTGCGGTCCTGTTATTCCCGAGAGTGATCCGGCTGGTGTGTTACTGGCTGATCCGGTTATACAAACGAACCCATCAGCCGGTTGCCGGACTGGCTGTCAGGGAACTGGCAACGACCAAAAGCAGTATCTCGACCACACAGCTGATATTCTCCGCCATTTCTCTGACAATTGCCGTGCTGGTGCTGGCGGTATCATTGATTCAGCTGATGTCGTCCCATTATATCCGCTCCGAGATCATGGTGACGGAACCGTCTCAGTACGGCAGCCAATATGATTACCTGTCCGATAATGCCGATGGGATTCAGGATATTGAAAAACTCTATTATAAATACCTGATGTATGACAACAAAGCACTGTTGAACGGTGCGCCCCGTGATCTGTTGGTCATGGGCTATCAGAACGGCGGTTACCGTTATTTCAACGGAATTAAGGAATGTCCCGCTGCGCTTGAAGAAAACGAAATTGCCATTGACAGAGTCCTGGCAGGAAAACTTTCTCTCCGGGTCGGCGATGAAGTGACCCTGAAACTGAATCTCGATAAGTATTACCAGTCTGAACTGAAACTCAGAATCAAATGCTTTATTGACGGCGGCTATTTCAACAGTCTGGGCAATACCGTCATGATGAACCTCCATACTTATCAGAATGTCTATTTTGATAATCCGGCGATGATCCTTGTCAAGACCGAACCCGGTAAGGAATTCTCTGTCCTTCAGACATTACAGGCAACCCTTCCGGATAACGCTTCTTCCATCCGCCTGACTGACGAATATTTCGCCGAAGCGGAGGCATCGATGAGCAGTATCCTGACAATTGTCTATGCGGTAGCCGTTCTGGGTCTGGCACTGTCACTGATGGGAAGCGCCAGCAATCTGCTGATGAGCTTCGAACAGTCCAGAAGAAAATATGCCGTGTTCTATTCTACCTCCATGAGTAAGTCACGGCTCAAAAAGATGATTCTGCTCCAGACACTCTTTACCAATGGATTATCTGCCATTGCGGCGGTATTGTTCGGGATGTATTTCCTGCGCATTATCAATAAGGCGTTGAGTATGATCGATCTGAATATTCCGCTGATTGCGCCGATGGGATTTGGATGTCTGTTCGGCCTGTGCGCCTTTGTCATTCTGCTGATCGTTGTGATCAAACCGATCCGTATGCTCTCACGGATGAATATGGCCGAAGAAATCAAAACAAGTGCCGACTGAGTAGGAGGATAAATGATGAGTGAAATTGTTATCAGTGCGAAAAATATACATAAGACCTTCGGTAAGGGTGAAACCGCTCAGGTCGTTTTACAGGGTGCCGATCTCGCCATTGAACGCGGTAGTTTTGTTTCTCTGATGGGGGAGTCCGGCAGCGGCAAATCTACGCTGCTCTATCTCATCGGCGGTCTGGATCGTGATTATACCGGTGAAATTACCGTTGCCGGACAGGATATCGCTACTCTGGATGATAAGCGTCTGTCCGATCTGCGATGCAGACGGATGGGGTTTGTCTTTCAGTTCTATAATCTTGCCGCAAATCTGACGGTGGAAGATAATATCCTCCTGCCCCTTGAAATGAGCGGCAGAAAGTTCGCGGAATATCGTGATGCGTATGAAGAAATTCTTGAAATTACCGGTCTGGAAAATAAACGCCGTTCCTATCCTGCCCAGCTTTCCGGCGGTCAGCAGCAGCGTGTTGCAATTGCCCGCGCCGTTCTGGGAGAACCTGAAATTATTCTTGCCGATGAAGCGACCGGTAATCTCGATGCCGCTTCCGGCGCCGAGATCATGCAGGTTTTCCGCTATCTTAACCAGGCAAAGGGCGTTACCATTCTTCAGGTCACCCATTCCGCTGAATGCGCTTCCTATAGTAACCGTATCGTCCGGCTGATCAATGGGAAAATCATTGACCGTTCGGTCTGATGGAACGTAACGGACAGTCAGTCTGCCATTTCGCTTCACGGTGAAAGATATCTTGTGACAAAATAAGCAGCGGCCGTTTTCTGATGGACGGCCGCTGCTTTGATTCATTTCCGGAATTGCCGTTAAAACAACGGGATATTTCTGTCAAACCAGACGCCCCAGTGAATGACATTCTTATCCCTGATTTCCTTGGCAAAACATAATAACGGAATCATCATGGTTTCGTTATAGTAGGTATAGGTTTTCATTTCGCCGTTTTCGGTGGCGATCGGCGTACAGCATGCCGCATTGATCCTGCAAAGCCGATCCATCAGTTGTTCCGCCTTTTCCGGTTTCAGATTCGTATGAGCGGCAATCAGTGACAGGGAAACGGGTAAATTGATCCGGCTGTACAGATATCGCAGAATCTTCCAGATATCCTCATCTGCCAGAACGGAAAACGTTTCTGTCAGTTTCGGGATATCGCTGAAATGGCCGGCATAGCCGTCTTTTGGCTCCGGCATGAAAAATTAATAACGAAAGTCGGCATCCATTTTGGCATCTACCATCCCTTCATCCATACTGGCCCGGGCATAGTAATGATAACCGCTGTTCTCTTTCAGTTCATCCAGCGCATAACCGCTGTCCGAAAACCCTCTTTTTACGGAATTCATGCCCGATAATCCAAGTCCCGTCTTCCATACAAATGACATCAGTTTCTGGAAGGCTTCGTCCCGGTCAACCGATAGGAGTTCGCTTAAAAAAGCATCTTCCGGTGACTGGGTGTTCTGTTCATAGAACATATTGATGGTGATCCCTAAGGCATTGGCGATTCTGGGTAATAATTCGGCGTCAGGAGAGCCGCCTCTTTCCCATTTGGAAACAGACTGTGTCGTGACTCCAACCATTTTTCCCAATTCTTCCTGAGTGATCCCCTTTTTTGTCCTGTATTTTTTGATCTGTTCTCCTATCATCTTCTGCCAACTCTTTTCTTCACTTTCTTTTGTTTTAATTATATCAAATCATCCCGTTGTTTGCAATGAATTTTGTTTGATTTGCATCAGGACAAAGCCGATCATTCTGATGGATTCCGGAGATTGTCCGGCGATTCCTGACAATGGTAAGAATTTGAGAAAGCTTCTGGGACGGATGAAGAGAATGACGGTCTGATCGGGAAGAAAGCGCTCCGGAAAAAGAATCCTGTCGGATCATGGAAAAACGGTTAAACACCGACTCTTTTATAAAAGATGAATCAATTTCGTAAATTTGATAAAAATAGTCAAAAAAGTATTGACAAATGAAACGTGATGTGGTATGATAATGAAGTCGCAGGAATTATGATTGCTGTGAGCAAGTTGGAGAGGTATCGAAGCGGTCATAACGAGGCGGTCTTGAAAACCGTTTGTCCGAAAGGACACATGGGTTCGAATCCCATCCTCTC
>CACYCN010000257.1 GCA_902772895.1 uncultured Ruminococcus sp. | reverse complement strand
TGCAGACAGCTGCACTCCCATTCCACAGGTTCTGCAGAAATACCTTCCGCATCCGTAAGGAGTTCCCGTTTGTTGATTTCGGTCAGAGCAGTGGCAACCGTATCGCCCTCCGCTTTCGGCTCATAAAGAAAGCTTTGACGGTAACTGTTGGTTTCCCCACGCTTTTGTCGCTGAATATGAAGGATGTATTTCATTCCGATCCGACCCCCATTTTGTCGATTTCCTCCGGACGAACGGTTATTTCACCGTTCTGACAGTCGGCAACGGTTGTCCTTCTGTATGACTCTGATGTCTCCGGATAGTCGCTTCTCGTATGAGCGCCCCGGCTCTCCTTCCTCTCAAGAGCGGAAAGCAGCATGGCCTTTCCTAACAGTGTGCGGCTTCTGTCAATACCGTTCCGTGTCGTTTCACGAAGCAGTGCGTCAATTTCCGTAACTGCCCTTTTCAGTGATTCTTCGTTTCTTATGATGCCAAGACCCGAAGCCAGTATCCGACAAAGCCGTTCCCGATATTGGGGAACGGACGGTTCCGCTGTAACATTCACTGCATCCATGCCGACTTCCGTTGCTGTTTCAAGAGCAGACAGAGCCGCCGTTTTACCTCCGTAAAGAGCGCCGAGCATGGAATTTCCGCCCAATCTGTTAGCGCCGTGATACTGACAGGCAGATTCTCCTGCGGCAAACAGATTTTTGAGATTGGTCTCGTGTTTGACATTGACACGGATACCGCCCATAAAATAATGGATCCCGGGACTGACAGGAACGGGTGAACACTTCGGGTCAATATTCATATAGGACAGTATCTCCGACCGCAGATCGGAAAGCTTGCCGCTCCACACGTCAGCAGATAATCCTGTCAGGTCAAGCATCACGCTTCCGGTACATTCCGGCATCAAGGCAACCTCCGTCATCTCACGGGAAATAACATCTCTTGGCATCAGGTTTCCGAGTTCCGGATATTTTTCCTCCATAAAATACCACGGCTCACTGTCCCTAATGATATACAGCCTGCCCCCCTCCCCTCTGGCGGCTTCACTGATGAGCATCCGCTTACCGCTGATGGCAACGGTAGTGGGATGATACTGGATGAATTCAAGGTTTGCAAATTCCGCCCCGGCACAAAAGGCAATGGCAGCGGCGTTACCGGTATTCTGTGTCGTACCGGTGGTAAGACCTTCAAAAAAGCCGTTCAGTCCTCCCGTGCAAAGGATCGTTGAACCTGTAAAACGCAGACATTTTCTGCTGAGACTGTCCTGAACCGTTACGGAAACAAGTTCATTATCCCGCACCTCCATACCAATCAGCTCATGGTGGGAAAAGCGCCGGATCAGACTTTCCGCTTCGTATTTTCTTGCCTCGTCAATCAGTGCGGTCATGATCATTTTACCTGTACTGCTTTTGGCGAAAGCGGTACGTTTTTTCTTCTGACCGCCGAAATTTCTCAGAAGCAGACGACCGTTTTGAGCGTTGAAAGGAACACCCAGAGCCGCTAACTCTTTCACGATCATTGGAGCATGCTCCGTCAGACCGCTAACCGCTTTTTCACTTGCCAAAAAACAGCCGCCCTTCATGGTATCCCGGAAGTGTTCCGCAGAAGAATCATTCTCACCCATAGTATCGAGAGCGGCATTGATACCGCCCTCCGCCAATACGGACTGCGCCCGCTCTGAAGGCTGAGAGGAAATCAGATAACTTCTGACGCCTGCACGAGCAAGCGTAATCGCCGCTGAAAGTCCCGCAAGACCTGCCCCGATAATATTCACCGATTTCATGTCACTCATGGAGCACCTCCTAAAACGCTGTCCAGCGCAGATAATAGACCGCAAACGCTGCCGCCAGAAGCAAAAGAATGATCGACAGCACAAAGATGATATCCCCGGCAAACATCCTATGTTCTTTTACGCCAAATCCTGTCAGCAGCGGTTTGATGTTGATCAGAACATGCAGCGCGATAGTCACCACAAGTAATATCTGAGAGATCATTCTTCCTGCCGTGAACACCTGTAAGCGAAAGGCATCTTCGCCCGCAGAATGAAATATCATCAGGTGCATGACAAGCGGAATGACAATGGTAAATCCGGTAATTCTTTTTACCCAGAACAGCAGGTTGTTTCTGAAATAACCCGCTCCGGATTTCCGACAGGCAACAAGCGTTTGTATGGTCAGAACCGCCGACACAACGATATGTGCCGTGATCAATCCCACGCACACCCATGCAAGAGGCTTGAGAGTGTTTGTATCGGCACCGGAAAGCTGTAAAGCTCCCAGAATGGCATGAGCAAGAAAGGTCACTATCATACCGGCAACCAGAAACAGATTCAGCTTTCTCATGTCAATTTCCCCCTTTGACGGTGATCACCGTAATACCTTTCATCCGCTCGGGACTTTTCAGTTTCAGGGCGTCCGCCATTTCCTTAGAGAATACGGCAACGTCAATCAGGCCTGCCTCTGCTTTGGATACAAGCAGAATCGGGTTTTCACTGCGCAAACGCATCTGATTTTCGGGGAGCTGTGCCTGCAGGCGCCTGGCAAGCATGATTCCGCTGTTGTCACCCTCTGCGGTCAGACAGGAAATATCATCGAAAATGACCGGCAGATCCTCACCTGAAAAAAACTGCTCCCAGTCGGACAGCGTATCCTGATGCAGGCTTTCGTTGATAAGAATGACAAACTCACCGGACGGCTGTTCCGGCAGCTTCATTGTTGCGCCGGAAACGGCATCGGTATCACTTGAACGGCGAAACATTTCCGTATGTGCAGCACAGGGAAGTCCCACAAGAAGCCCTAAAAGCGCTAACACGAACAAGCGGTGCCCCAGACGCTGTGCCAGACTCATGGTTTTCCCTTCCTTTCCTTCAGTCCTTTACCGCTTTACTGAGAGCGTCATTGACTGCTTCTTTAAATTCACTGCATGAAATGGTAGCTCCGCTGATGGCGTCCACACCGTCAATGCTGCCCGACCTGACCAGAAGAGCCGCATATTTATCCGCCGACTGCACTGCCTTCTGTGCTTTCAGGCGGTTTTCTTTTGAGAGATCGGCGCCATAGTTTTCGTCCTTTGGTGTACCGTCCAATTCATACATTTGAAAGGTACAGGCAGTAATGCGATTGTCCTTAATCTCGATTTCCACTTCACCATAGCCGGCGCCGTTGCCGCTTTCATCCTCTTTAAAATCGGAACTTCTGCCGGTATATGTCCCGTCAGCATAGGAAACAGTCTTTTGTTCACCGCTGCAGGCGGCAAGTGTGACGCTCAGAATGGCAGCGCACAAAACGGATAACAGTAACGCAACTATTTTTTTCATCACCAACACCTATCCTTTGAATGCTTCATTTTTACGGTCGGAAGTAATCCTGCCGTGATCAAGACGAACGATACGCTGTGCTTCTTCACCGACCTCCGGGTCATGTGTAACGACGATCAGACTTGTCCCCTCCTTGTGGAGCTGACGGAAGATACCCAGAACCATATTTTCGTTAGCTTCGTCCAGATTTCCGGTGGGTTCGTCCGCCAATATCAGTTCGGGAGAGTTAATCAGTGCTCTTGCGATACACACACGCTGCTGTTCACCGCCGGAAAGCTGGCTGGGCAGATGCTTTGCCCTGTCCTTCAGACCTACTCTTTCCAGTGCCGCAAGCGCCTCCTTTTCATCGGGCATACTGTGGTAATACTGTGCCACCATAACATTTTCGACAGCGTTCAGATAGTTGATAAGGTGGAACTGCTGGAATACCAGTCCGATCTTATCCCGATGCAGTTCTGTCAGACGGCGCCGGCTTACCTTTGAGATATCCCTGCCATCGAAGATAACCTCTCCTGTACTTGGTTTGTCAAGACAACCGATAATATTCATCATGGTACTTTTGCCAGAACCGGAGGGACCCATGATAGCAATCCATTCCCCTTTTTCAATATTCAGACTGACGTGATTCAATGCGTGCAGATCACCGTATATTTTCGAGATATTTTTCAATTCCAATAAACTCATTGTGTACCTCCTTTACTCACCCTTGAGAACCAGTGCCGGATCGACCTCTACGGCGCTTCTGATCGGTATCAGGCAGGCTGCACCCGTCACAATGACCGATGCGGCGATGGTAACAGGTATCAGCAGGGGCTGAAACATAATAGAGCTGCTGAATACATTCACACTGACGATTTCCGCAAATCCGTAGCCCAGCACAGACCCTAAAATACCGCCGATCCCGCCCAGCACCAGACCTTCACTCAGAAACTGTCCCACAATGCTGCCGTTATTCGCACCCAAAGCCTTGCGCAGTCCGATCTCACGCCGTCTTTCAGCAATCACTGCGGTCATAGTGGTAGCGACGCATATCATTGTCAGGATCAACACCACAGCAGTTACGATAAACACAAGGGACTGCAGCTTTGTCAGCACCGAGCTTTCCGAAGCGGTGACACGCTTGACAAGCTTTGCGGAAACAGAATCCATGCTGCTATTGATACGATCAACGTATTCTGACAGCTTATCCTGTGTAGCGGCAACGCTGACCTCCACGATATCATAGCCTCTGTCCGACAGAGAAAGATACGTCGTATCCGCAAGCGAAACATACACATATTCTTCTTCCGGGCCGCCCGTATCGAGAATACCCGTAACCTTGAGATCCAGTGCGTGATCACAGTGTTTTTCTCCGGTTTCAGGGTCGGTATAGATTTCATAATCGGGGATTAGTGAAGTATCGGTACCATCGTTTACCTCAAAGGAATTGACGGCAGAAATACTGTCACCGGTTTTAATACCAAGCTTCTCGGCCACCTTTGCTCCCACAAGAGTCTGACCGTCCTGCTCCGGCAGTTCGCCGCTGACGTGCCAATAGGGGCTTGTTTTCAGTACCGAATCAAAATCAATTCCCGCCAGTGTCACCGGCATATTATGTATCGAGGTATTTTCATACCGGTAAGGCGTGCATCCCTCAAGCTCCGCATCGGGAATGATTCCCAATGCCGTCTTTAGCTCCTGTTCCCGGATAAACCCGTCACCTGACGGCATCATAATCATGTTGGCGCCATAGCTTCTGAACTGAGAGCTCATCTGTCGGGGGACGTC
>CACYCN010000256.1 GCA_902772895.1 uncultured Ruminococcus sp. | reverse complement strand
CATCCTTTGCCATTTCCAGTTCCTTATTCAGAATATTCCGGATGGTAGTATCGATCAGATCAGTCAGATCATTTTTTGCATTCAGCGCCTGAATGGGGTTATAAGGGGAGAGAAGATAGATTTCCGCATCGCTGCCGCTGTCGATAATAGCGGAGAGAGTTCTTTTCAGATTCTGTTCGAGCACATCCTCGGTATCGGTATAGCGTTTCATTACCATATCGCTGGTACAGTTTTCTACCAGTTCCTGACGCAGAGACTCGATTTCCGGATTTGTCATCAGGTTCACAAAGTTTTTTTCCAGACCGTCCAGTGTAGAAAAACTGGATGCCGTGATACCATAAGGTTCAAATTTACTGCTGTTCTGATAGAAGTAGCGATAGAGTACATCCGCAAAAGCCCGGATGATATCATTGGCTCCGGAAGAAAGAATAAACAGATCCTTTTCCTTGAGAGTCGCAGCGTCCGTATTATATACGGCATTCATGATTTCTTCACTGGTAAGACCGGCCTTGGCTTCATTGATACAATCGGTACCGACGGTCAGTCCGTATTCAGCGGCAATAAGATTAACAAAACAATCCTTGGCTTTTGAGAGATCTTCCGGATCAAAGCCGTCCAGCATATAGCCGCAAGCGATGGAATCACCAAAGACCATCATGGAATGAATCTGTTTTGCGCCTTCTGCCGAGACGGAAAACAGCGCAAGGGATAATGTAAGCAGAACAGTCAGGACCATACAGACAAGCTTTTTCATGTTCAGCCTCCTTTGGTTAACTCAGAAATCCGTCAATAATGGTAGCTTCCGCTTCCTCCTCCGTCATACCGAGGGTGCGCAGTTTGAGAATCTGTTCGCCGGCGATTTTACCGATTGCTGCTTCATGGATCAATGCGGCGTCATTATCACGGGCATGCAGTTCCGGAGCGGCATCCACCTTTCCGTTTTCCGAGATAATGGCATCACATTCGGAATGACCGGTACAGGGAGCATTTCCGATAATGACAGAGTGGTAAGCCTGGTGAGAATTATCACGGGCGACGGAACGGGAGATCAGATCAACGCCGGAACCATTGCCGTTCATTTCTACTTCAAATTCTGTTTTCGCAGTCTGATCCTTTTCCGTAAGGATACGTTCCCGGATCAGGAGTTTTGCATTTTCAGCGAGTTTTGCTTTGGTAACTCGGGTAGTACGATCCACACCGCCGATCTGAGCGGTATCCATTTCAAGCTGAGAATCCGCTTCCATTTCCACTTCCGTAACGGGATCAATGAAACGCAGACCGGTACCGTGACCTTTCCCGACATGTTTTTCGAGGTATTTCACCTTGGAGCCTTTTCCGAGAAAGAAACGATGGATACCGTTATGACGGGCAGGTTCACCGGTTTCGGTATGGATACCGCATCCTGCTACGATGATGACATCGGCATTCTCGCCGACAAAAAAATCATTATAGACAAGATCATCCACACCACCCTGTGTTACACAGGCAGGAATCGAAACGGTTTCGCCTTTCGTACCGGGGTTAATGAAAATAGCCAGTCCCGGCGCATCTTTTTTATTTTCAATTTTGATATTTTCACTGGAGACTCTTCCGGCGCACTGTCCGTTTTCACGGATATTATAGGCACCTTTGAAACCGCCGTCCCATTCAGAAATTTCTCTCAATAAGTCCTTTGTGATTTCATTCATCAGAACAATTCCTCCTGCTTAAAGCATTTTGCGGTAACGCCGCTGCTGCATTCCAGCTTTGACATCATATCATCCGAAGCTCCCTGTGCCTTTACCGTACCGTCAGCGACAATCAGGATTTCATCCGCAATCCGCAGGATTCTCTCCTGGTGAGAAATAATAACGATGGAGCCGTTGAGATTCTTCCGGATCTCTTCAAAGGTTTTGATAAGATTGGCAAAGCTCCACAGATCAATTCCCGCTTCCGGTTCATCGAAGACTGTCAGTACGGAATGTCGTGCCAGCACGGTAGCGATTTCAATTCGTTTGATTTCGCCGCCGGAGAGGGTCGCGTTGACTTCACGGTTAATATATTCCTCAGCGCAGAGTCCGACTTTACTCAGGATATCACAAAGCTGATCCATCGGCATAGGATGACCCGCCGCCAGTTCAATCAGTTTTCTGACGCTGATTCCTTTGAAGCGAACCGGCTGCTGGAAAGCAAAACTGATACCGAGTCTGGCACGGTCTGTCACATTCAGGTTGGTAATATCCTGATCATTGAGGAAGATCTTACCGCTGTCCTGCTGATAGAGACCGGCAATGATTTTTGCCAGCGTAGTTTTTCCTCCGCCGTTAGGTCCTGTAATCACAATCAATTTCCCGTCCGGCACCTCGAGACTGAGATCTTTCAGGACGCCTACCCCGTCCGGAGTGGACCAGGAAATGTTTTCAAGTCTTAACAATTTCATCATCCTTTTTCTGGTAATATTAATCTTATCTATTATACCACAAATATACGGAATAATACAATTATTTTTTTGATTTTTCCGGAAGGCACTCTTTCTTTTCACTATTTTTCTTTGAGCAATGTCCCTTGATTGATGTCGGGAAGACGGCGTAACATTGCTGTAATGATGATCGGATGGGGAATGGGCGTCTTGAATAGTGATTTGTTTGAAAAAACGGAAATGTCGGTTTGAGTATGATCTGATTTTCGATGATAAGCAATCTGCTGTAAAGGCGTATACTTCACGGATAAATTTTGATGAACCTGTCATCATCATCCGACCGGATAACCGGGAAAGGCGATTGGAAAAAGCGATTACTTTGTAAAGTTTGACAAAGACGATTTACTTGTCGAATGAAGAAATACGCCTGAAAATACACGTTTTTTAATGTAAAGTTAAAGGATGTTAATTTCACAAATAATAATAAAAAATAATTCTGTTGAATTTTTCGCCGAATTCTTGTAACATAGGCGTTTTTGTGGTAAAATAAAAGTATGATGGCGATGTTTTGTCGGTAAGCAGTAATGCGGCCGGTGAGAATCGCAGTATCTGTAATGGAAAAGAAATGTAAATCGAAAACGGACGATTCCGCTTTCGCAAAAGGAGAGAGTCAAATGCTGTCAGACATTGAAATTGCCCAGCAGACCAAAGCCCTGCCGATCCGTGAAATTGCTTCCAAACTCGGCATTGAAGAAGAATATCTTGAGTACTACGGAAAATATAAAGCAAAGATTTCCGAAAAACTCATCCGTGAAAAGAGCGCCGGAAAGGACGGTAAGCTCATTCTGGTAACGGCGATCAATCCGACCCCTGCCGGAGAAGGAAAAACCACTACTTCGGTCGGATTGGGAGACGCATTGTCTCTGATCGGCAAAAAAACAGTGATTGCTCTGAGAGAGCCGTCTCTGGGACCGGTATTCGGCATCAAGGGCGGCGCAGCCGGCGGCGGTTATGCCCAGGTAATCCCGATGGAAGACATCAATCTGCACTTCACCGGTGATATGCATGCCATTACGGCTGCCAATAACCTGCTTTGCGCCATGCTTGATAACCATATCCAGCAGGGAAACGCTCTGAATATTGACGTCAGAAAGATTCTGATCAAGCGTTGTCTGGACATGAACGACAGAGAACTGCGGAATATTGTTGCAGGACTGGGCGGTCGTGTCAACGGTGTACCCCGTGAGGACGGATTCATTATTACCGTAGCCAGTGAAGTAATGGCGATTCTGTGCCTGGCATCGGATATTGATGACCTGAAAGCGCGTCTCGGCAGAATTTTAGTGGCATATACGACAGACGGCACACCGGTATTTGCTTCAGATCTGAAGGCTCATGGTGCGATGGCAGCGCTGCTCAAGGATGCCATCAAACCGAATCTTGTCCAGACACTGGAAGGAACTCCTGCCATCATGCACGGAGGACCTTTTGCCAATATTGCCCATGGCTGTAACTCTGTCAGAGCGACCAAACTGGGTCTGAAACTGGCGGATTATTGTGTTACCGAAGCCGGATTCGGTTCTGATCTGGGAGCCGAGAAATTCTTCGATATCAAATGCCGCAAGGCAGGTCTGACGCCTTCAGCCGTTGTCATTGTGGCAACTGTTCGTGCGCTGAAATATAACGGCGGAGTTCCCAAAGCCGAGCTGGGTACCGAAAATCTGGAAGCACTTGCCGTTGGAATTGTGAATCTGGGTGTTCACATTGAAAATATGAAACAGTATGGTGTACCGGTTGTAGTAGCGATCAATCGTTTCGGCGCCGATTCGGAAGAAGAACTGAACTTTATCGAAAAATACTGTAAAGATTCCGGTGCGGAATTTGCATTGTCCGAGGTATTTGCCAAAGGCGGCGAGGGAGGAAAGGAACTGGCAGAAAAGGTAGTAGCTGCTGCGGAACAGCCTTCCGATTTCCATGTACTGTATGAAGACGGTCTTTCCGTGAAAGAGAAAATTGCAGCGATTGCCCGGAAAATTTACCGTGCTGACGGAGTAGTATATACGACCGCTGCCGAAAAAGCCATTGCGGAGATCGAAAAACTGGATATCAAAGGACTGCCGGTCTGTATTGCCAAAACACAGTATTCTCTTTCAGACGATCCGTCTCGTCTGGGAAAACCGCAGCATTTTTCAATCACCGTCAGGGATGTGCGTCTTTCCAACGGAGCGGGTTTTGTGGTAGTTTATACCGGAGATATCATGACCATGCCGGGTCTGCCGAAGGTTCCTGCCGCCGAGAAGATCGACGTGGATTCCGAGGGCAGAATCACAGGTCTTTTCTGATAGGAGAGAGAATAGATTGTTCACATATTTAAGCGGCAGCGAAGCTGCTACCGAAGCATTGGCAGAACGTCTGTCCCGGACGCTGAAAGGGAATGAAGTCATTGCCCTGTTCGGAGATCTGGGAGCCGGAAAAACCGCTTTTACCAGAGGGTTGGCAAGAGGATTCGGCATCCAAGACGGCGTATCCAGTCCGACATTTGCGCTGGTGCATGAATACGAAGGGAAAGTGCCGCTCTATCATTTTGATATGTACCGGATCAATAGTTACGATGATCTGTATTCCACCGGATTTTTTGATTATATGGATAACGGTGTGATGATTATCGAATGGAGCGAGAATATTGAAACGTTCCTTCCGGAAAAACGTATCACTGTCAGAATCCGTACCCTTTCGGAAACACAACGTGAAATCACCATTGAAGGAGCTGAAAAGCTTGAAGATTTTAGCGATTGATACCTCCGCAACGCCGGTATCGGCTGCTCTGACAGAAGATTCGGTGCTGCTGGGCGAATTCTATTTACATACCAGAACCACTCATAGTCAGACACTGATGCCGGTGGTGGAAGCACTTTTGAAAACGACAGAGACAAAACTGGAAGATATTGATGTGTTTGCCGTCAATGCAGGTCCGGGATCTTTTACCGGAGTCCGCATCGGTGTTGCCAGTATCAAAGGAATGGCGATGCCGCTTCAGAAACCGTGTGCCTCGGTTTCAACGCTGGCGGCAATGGCATATGGAATGCCCTATCAGGACGGCATAATCTGTGCCGTTATGGATGCCCGCTGCAATCAGGTATATCATGCGCTGTTTCTGGCAGATAACGGTAAGCTGGAACGTCTGACCGAAGATAAAGCGTTCAGTATAGAAGAACTTGCCGATGAACTCAGTTATTACGAAGAAAACCGGATCTATCTGGTGGGAGACGGTGCGAAGATTTGTTATGAAGCACTTTCCGGACAGTTGCCGACCATGTATCTGCCGCCGGAAAATATCCGATATCAGCGGGCTTACGGAACCGCTGCAGCGGCATGGCAGATGGCGCAGAATCAACAACTCTGTACTGCGGATGAACTGATGCCGCTTTATCTGAGGATTCCTCAGGCGGAGCGTGAGCTGAAAGCCAGACAGGCCGCTCAGAATGATCAGGAACCGATGTCTGAGAATTCCTGAATGAAAAACAGAACGGAAAAATATGAAATCGGAGAAAGAGGAGATTACGATGAAATTAGCACTTGCCTGTGATCACGGCGCCTATGAACTGAAAGAATCTATCAAAAAGCACCTGACAGAAAAAGGACTGGAATTTACGGATTACGGATGTTATTCCAAGGAATCGGTCGATTATCCCGTATTTGCCTTCAAGGCAGCCAAAGCGGTTGCCGATCAGGAATGTGATCTTGGCATTATCTGCTGCACCACAGGACTGGGCGTATCCATGGCTGCCAATAAAGTCAAGGGAGTCCGCGCAGCGGTCTGCACCAATGAGATGCTGGCAGAGATGACAAGACGTCATAATAATGCCAATGTCATCTGCATGGGTCAGAATGTTGTTTCGCCGGAACTTGCCAATCAACTGGTAGATATTTTTATCAGTACTGAATTTGAGGGCGGAAGACATGAACGTCGGGTCAATCTTCTGACAGATATCGAAAACGGAAAAGAATTGTCATAACTGACAGGGTATCGAAACACTGTCCATGATAGAAAGAGTGACATTTTAAAGATCAGGCAGGATGATTTTGAAAACTGCTTTCTGCCTGTCGGCTGTAGCCGGCAAGACAGAAAGCGATGCAACTACAAACAGAGGGAACCTTCCGAAGCAGGAAGGTTCCCTTGTTTATATTATTGAGTTGTCGGAGACGTTGTTCAGCAGCCGCAGCCACAGTTATTCTCACAGCCGCATCCGCCGTTGTTATTACCGCCGCAGCAGCAGAGAATTACGATCAGAAGAATCACCCAAGCACAGCTGTTATTGCCAAAGAAACCATTGTTACACATAGTCATTTCCTCCTTTGATTGATTACATTACATACTACGCTGCACTTTCATATTGGTGACAATCTGACGGAGGGAAATTGGTATCATGCCAATTCTTTTTTGACTTTTTGGAGGGCGTTTTTTTCCAGACGTGACACCTGAGCCTGACTGATTCCGATTTCATGTGCCACTTCCATCTGGGTTTTCCCCTGAAAATAGCGCAGGGCAAGAATTCGTTTTTCTCTGTCGCCAAGGGCATGAAGGGCTTCTTTCAGCAGCATTTCATCCAGCCAGCTGTTTTCATCATCCGTATCGCCGATCTGATCCATCACATAGATCGTATCTGTACCGTCAGAAAAGACCGGTTCATACAGGGAAACGGGTTCCACGATTGCCTCCAGTGCGATCACTACGCTTTCTTCCGGAAGCTGTAACTGTTCAGCGATTTCTTTGATCGTCGGTTCACGGTTATTGAGCGCTGTCAGCTGTTCTTTGAACTGCATCGCGCGATAGGCGATATCCTTCATTGAGCGGCTCACTCTTAGTGCGTTATTATCACGCAGATATCTTCTCACTTCCCCGATAATCATCGGCACTCCATAAGTGGAAAACCGGACTTCCTTATCACAATTGAAATGATCGATCGCTTTCATCAGACCGATACAGCCGACCTGAAACAAGTCATCGGGATTTTCGCCACGGTTCTGAAAACGCCGGATAACACTCAGCACCAGACGGAGATTTCCATTAATCATTTCTTCTCTGGCACGTTGTTTTTGTTGAGGAGTGCCTTCCCGGATCAATTGAAGCAGTTCCTGTTTTCTGTTTTCTGATAAGACCGGCAGGGTAGAGGTATTCACACCGCAGATCTCGACTTTCTGATACAGCAAATCCTGACCTCCTTGAATGAAATCTCGTAAAATGCGATATCAGTAGTATGGGACAAGTACTGTCATTTCATTCCTGATTCGTTCTTCATAACGAAAAAGCTGACCGGATGAGCGGATGGGTGAAGAACCGTCTCGGATTGATTTCCGTGAAATGCCATGAAAAGATGTTTACTTTTGCGCTTTGATATGGTAAAATGTTATCGTAATGTCGTAATGACGCAGTAATCAGACATAATATCACCAGGAGGTTGTATTATGAATTCAAAAATCAAAGCAGAGAATACCGATGTCTTATTTCAGGCAATCCTGACGCTGCAGAGTGTCGAAGAATGTTATGCCTTCTTTGATGATCTGTGTACCGTATCGGAGATCAAGGCGATGTCCCAGCGATTTGCTGTTGCCAGGATGCTGGATACGGGTGAAATCTATAACGAAATCATGGAAGAGACCGGCGCCAGCACTGCTACGATCAGTCGTGTCAACCGGGCCCTGCATTATGGCAGCGACGGATATAGTCTTGCAATCCGCCGGCTTCATGATCAGCAGGAGGGAGGAAACGACGAATGAGTTCCTATTCCGATTTTGCGGAATTCTATGACACACTGACCGGAAATGTAGACTATGAACAGAAAGCCGGATATCTGCTGCAGCTTTTACAGCGTCACCGGCATGAACCGGGTGTTACATTGGATCTGGCATGCGGAACCGGCAGTCTGACGCTGGCATTATGTCAGCGAGGAATCGATGTTTTCGGACTGGATGCCTCAGCGGATATGTTATCCGTTGCCCAGCAGAAGGCTGCCGAAAAAGACAGATCTATTCTGTTTTTGTGTCAGAAGATGCAGCACCTGAATCTGTACGGCATGATCGACACCTGTGTCTGTTCACTGGACAGCATTAATCATCTGACAAAAACAGAGGATGTTCTGCGAACATTCCGGGGAGTTGCCCGCTATTTGCAGAAGGACGGACTGTTTGTATTTGACTGTAATACGGTCTTTAAACATCAGCAGATCCTGGGGGATAACTGTTACATCTACGATACCAAAGAAGTATTCTGTGCCTGGCAGAATAATTATTCCCCTCGTCACCATAAAGTCATTATTACGCTTGACTTTTTCCGTCCTGACGGAAAAATCTACCATCGTTATTCCGAGCAGTTTACCGAACGTGCCTATACCCATGAAGAGATGAGTGAAATGCTGCAGGAAGCCGGACTGACAATAGAAGCCATTTATGATGATATGACCTTTGAAGCACCAAAGCCGGACTCCCAGCGAGAAATCTATGTAGTAAGGAAGAATCAAGATGAGACAAGATAAAATATTACGTTGTATTACCTCGGACGGTGCGGTAATGGCATGTGCCGCCGATACCTCTGATTTATGTTTCAAAGCCGAAAAAACCCATCTGACATCACCGGCAGCCACTGCCGCACTTGGCAGACTGCTGACAGCGGCATCGATTATGGGCGCCCAGCTCAAACAGCAGGATGCCAGTATCACACTGCGTATCAAGGGTGACAACAGTGAAACCGGCGCTGTCATAGCCGTTTCTGACAGTCAGGGAAATGTCCGTGGTTATGTCCAGAATCCGGACTGCCCCACAGAATACTATGAAAACGGTAAACTCAATGTGGGAAAGGCTGTCGGAAAGACAGGAATTCTGAATGTCATGCGTGACTATGGCACGGGAGAACCCTATGTCGGACAGGTACCGCTGGTTTCAGGAGAAATTGCCGAGGATATCACGAATTATTACGCCACCAGTGAACAGATTCCGACAGTCTGTGCGCTGGGTGTACTGCTGGATAAAGAAGATCATGAAGTTCTGTTAGCAGGCGGTCTGCTGATTCAATTACTGCCCGGTGCGGATGATTCCACCATTGATAAGCTGGAAAAGAATGTCAGTGAACTGGAACCGATGACAACGATGCTTGCCAAAGGTATGAGTATTCAGGAAATCTGTGAAACCGCATTAAAAGGTTTCGAAGTCGAGGTACTGGATGAAATGCCGATCCGCTATGCGTGCAGCTGCAGCCGTGATAAAGTGATAGACGCATTTGTTACCCTCAGTGATGACGAGATTCGTTCACTCGCCGATGAAAAAGGCTATGCGGAAGCCATTTGTCACTTCTGTAAAAAGAAGCACCGTTTTTCAAAATTGCAGCTTGAACAGATTATTAAAAACAAACACGAATCATAAAAATTCCCTGAACGTATTTCTCTGAAAAACGACTTGCATCATATTGTCAGAGCAGCACCGTCTGTGAAAGACTCCCTGAAAAATTCTGTCCGATCAGAATGATACTTCCATTATTCTGTTTTAGTTCTGTTTATTCCTCCTGAAGCATATAATTGAGGTAAGAAACAGAAGGAAGGTGCAGTGAGAGAATGATAGTAGTGCTCGATGTCGAAAAAGTGGAGAAAAAAGGTCTATGGAAGACGATCAGTTCCTGGTATCGGCCATATGAGATCAATGTCCGGATCAAAAAGCAGAACAAAATCTCGGTATTATATCTGCAGTACCGTCAGTACCGTGGTGCAATCAACTACAAAAAACTCTATCCGTACACAATCGGTTATCCGAAAACCATTCTGTGTGATCCACAACTGAATCTGGAGTATTCACCGTTCCAGCGGTTTCATGATCTGTCATTTCAGCGGCATATGATGGAAAACTTTGTCCATATGCTGCTGCGTCGGTTAACGGCAGCATCCGGCAGTCATACCGTATGTTTTTATGATCCGATGGGAGAATTTCCGCTGATGGCAGGTCGTCTGCTAAAGGAGCTGCCGACATTGACTGTGCTGACAGATATGGTCAGATTTTATGAAATTGAATCCGAGCGGGTACAGGAGGAGAGCGGAGCCGGATTCATCATAACAAACTCACCGGAACGGTTGTCAGATTGTCAGATACTGATCAGTCCGAAACGCATCATTAACCCTCTGCCGCTTACATCCGGCACGATCGTTTTTACAACAGAGCGCCCGTCTGTCCCGGTCAAAGGAATTGTGATCACGGAGTATCATCCGATTTATCCGTATCAATACCGTCGTCTGCTGCCAAAAGGGATGGATGAGACGCTCTTTCTTTCAGCACTGTATTCACTTTGCGGCATAAAAGACTTATCAAAACTCATTCCCGTCAGATGCAGTGACGGCTACACCGTCTTTTCCCCTGACCAACTCCTTTCCCAGGGGGGACTTTTGCGAAAAAGTCCCCCCTGGACCCCCGAAAACGAACCTGCCAACTTCAATGTGTCGTAGAAAGATCTACCAAGTGCCGATAGTTGATCGCCGTTTTGCGCGGCAAAACGTGTCAAGTAACAGGACTTTTGCGAAAAAGCCTTCCCTGGACCCCCGAAAACGAATCTGTCAACTTCAATGTGTCGTAAATAGAAAATATTGTAAATATGTAGTAAACGACAAGCACAAGTTTTTTTGGAAAGGGGTTTGGGGGAGAACCTTTTTTCCAAAAAAAGGTT
>CACYCN010000255.1 GCA_902772895.1 uncultured Ruminococcus sp. | reverse complement strand
TATTATACCCCTACCCCTTCCCTTTTTCAACCCTTTTTGGGAGAAACAACGGAAATCATTTTTGTCCGACTTTTTCTCGGAGGAAACCCTTTTTTCAAGTGAAAAAAGGGTTATCCCCCGAACTCCCTTCCTAAAAAAGCTGATTTTGCCTTATTTTTTTACAAATCAGTTGTTTCTTTTGTGAAGGTGTTTGACAGCAACATCTTGTTTTCTCCCAACCCCTTTCGAAAAAATGTCCTGAAACTGAGGGATCAATATCTCTGTTTTCCCACAAAAAACAAAACAGACACATGACTGTTCTCTTCAGAAAGATCATGTGTCTGATTATTTCTATTCTTTTTAGATTCTGTCTGACCACTACCGCCGGTTCAGAGCCTTATGCCTTAGAATAATTATTTTCTGACTTTGATACCACAGCGTTCGATGGTAGGAATCAGACCGATACGGGGTCTGTCCGGATCGGGAAGCTGCGGGAAATCGTAGGCAGGGAAATCGTTACCTTCCACAATAGCGGGTCCGGTAGGCGTGATACAGACATCCCAGCCGACATAACCGAAATTCGGAATCACCAAAGCAGCCTTCTTTACTAACTCCTGAACTTCTTTGGTATAGGGAAGCTTATAGCCCTCAAACTTAATACCGGTAGCCGGATGACATTCATAGTTCACTAAGGCAGAAGTATGTCCCTGTCCGGTAATGATACCCTTGTCCAGGTCACAGTGACAAGCCAGACCGCCGTTTTCAAGGTTGTCAACATACTTTCCGTTATTACCGGTCTTGAAGACCGCATAGAGAATATTCGGTTTGCCGTCAACAACCAGGGTCACAACCCGCAGACAGTTCAAAGAATACGGATAAATCTTTGAAACATCCGGATGCTGTACGATCACTTCTTCAATCAGTCCAAAGTTTTTCTCAGGATTGGTTACGTATTTCCATAATTCTTCTTTCGTTGCAAAATCGGCAACCTTGATTTTTTCGATCCCCTTGCCGCTCTCGCCAATATAGGGTTTGGCAAAGAAATACTCCTTGCCTTCCAGGAACTTTTCAAAAGTCGGGTAATCCGTTTCAGCAAGATCGTGAATCTCACGTCCCATGAATTCGGCAAACTTTTTGTCAAAGAGATTCTTCTCATCAAAAATTCTGGCGTACTCTTCGGAGTTCAGGGTAGCAATCAGACGCTTATTTTTCATTCTGGTCAGATAAGTCTTGCGCTGCTTACCGTTCATATTGTAGAACTCAAAGATAATATAGTCGTTGTAGCCGGCGCCATATTTCAAAGAACAACCGATCATATCAAAAAACGTGGTAAACTTACTTTTACCGGATTTTTCGTGTACAACGTCAATGGCTCTGCCCATCTTTTTGAAGCTGGCACCGCCCAGCATACGGAAGAAATTCTTTAGATTCATGTGGTTTCCTCTCTTTATCATAAAATGAGGACTGTCCGAAAAATGCTTTTCTTCAAACAGCCCTCGCCAATTCCTTTTTTCCTGATGATTCCGATAATAATCAGAGTGCTGCCAGCACTTCCTGAACGGACTTCTTGATAATGGCAAGACCCTTGTTCAGTTCCTCTTCACCGATTACCAGCGGCGGCATCAGTTTGACAACAGAATTCTTTCTGCCGGCGCCCTCGATAATCAGACCGTTTTCAAAGCACTTTTCGATGACCTGATCGGCAACCCCCACCGGAGGAATGTTCTCAAATTCGATACCCCAGATCATGCCGATACCGCGCAGCTGTAAACGGGAATCCAACGGCAGAATCTCCTGTTCGATATATGCCTTGATGATCTTGCCCTTGTTCACAACCTGTTCTTCCACTTTTTCATCCAGCATATACTCAATGCCGGCTTTTGCGGCTACAAAAGCAAGCTGATTGCCGCGGAACGTACCGTTATGTTCGCCGGGCTTCCAGATATCCAGTTCCGGCTTGATCAGCGTGATGGCAAACGGCAGACCGTAACCGCCGATAGACTTGGACATTGTTACGATATCCGGCTGGATACCGGCACGCTCAAAGGAGAAGAATGTGCCGCTGCGGCAGCAGCCCACCTGTACTTCATCCACTACCATCAGAATGTCATTGTCATCACAGAACTTTCTGACAGCCTGCAGCCATTCCGCATCAAATACCTGAATACCGCCTTCTGCCTGAATCGTCTCAAGGAAAAGAGCCGCCGGTTTTTCCACACCACTGTGATCGTCATCAAGCAGTCTCTGCATATAGGCAACGGTGTCCAGTTCCGGGAACATATAGGGGGCCGGAATAAAAGTAACGTAATCCAGCGGAACTCCTGCCCCCTTACGGGAAGCCTTATCGGTCGTCAGAGAAAGCGAGCCGAGTGTCATACCATGGAAAGCACCCATCAGCGCAAAAACAATGTTTCTGCCCTTTACCTTACGGGCTAATTTCAGAGCGGCTTCGTTAGCGTTGGTACCTGTCGGACCCGGAAACTGAATTTTATAGTTCAGGCCTCTTGCCTTGAGAACCTTCTCTTCGAAAGTTTCGATAAACTCACGTTTCGGCACGGTATACATATCCAGCGCATGCATAATGCCGTCGGACTCCAGATACTCGATCAGTTTTTTCTGGATATAGGGATTATTATGTCCGTAGTTAACGGCACCTGCGCCGCAGAAGAAATCAATATATTGTCTGCCGTCCTCATCAAAGAAGCTTGCGCCCTTTGCTTTGGTAAAGACCGTCGGAAAATGACGGCAATAGGAACGAACCTCAGATTCATAGTTTTCAAATACCGATGTATTCATCTTCATCTCTCCGTTTCCTTGACTCAGCAATCATGACGGAAATGCAATTTCACAACCTGCGACTTGCATTTTCTCTCTGATAACATCTATTTTTCTACATTAACCATATTACAATGATTGAAGGGATTTTTCAAGACGTATTATTACCAAAAATGACTTAGTACCTTTCTCAGATAATATGGATAATGTCTTACTCATGCCTGAAAAAGAGCGGTACGGATTTTTCTCCGACCGCTCAGTTTCTCTTTATCAATACCGTTTCGTTATTTATCGCTCAGACATCTTACCATAACAGCCTTCTGCGCATGGAGACGGTTTTCCGCTTCCTCAAAGATCTCATCGGCATGTGCTTCAAAGACTTCTTCGGTAATTTCTTCCCCTCTGTGCGCCGGCAGACAATGCTGAACCATGGCGTCAGGCTTTGCAAGTGCCATCAGCTTTTCATTCACCTGATAACCATCGAATGCTTTCTTTCTCTTTTCTGCTTCGCCTTCCTGACCCATGGAAGCCCATACATCCGTGATTACTACATCGGCATCAACGGCAGCTTCCTCGGGAGTGCGGAACATCTGAAACTTCTCGCCGAAGTCCTTGGCAAATGCCAGAACATCCTCATGGGGCTCATAGCCTTCAGGACAGGCTACGGCAATAGACATTCCGGTCTTCAAAGCACCCACAATCAGAGAATTCATCATGTTATTGCCGTCGCCGATAAAGCACATTTTCAGACCGTCCAGCTTACCCTTGAATTCACGGATCGTCATCAGATCGGCAAGAATCTGACAGGGATGACAGAAATCCGTCAAACCGTTGATGATCGGAATAGAGCCATACTTTGCCAGATCTTCTACTTCCTTCTGTTCAAAAGTACGGATCATGATGCCGTCAAGATAGCGTGACAGAACACGGGCAGTATCCTGCACCGGCTCGCCTCTGCCGATCTGCATATCCTTTGAGGACAGGAAAATCGGCTGACCGCCTAACTGATACATTCCCACTTCAAAAGAAACTCTGGTACGGGTAGAAGCCTTCTCAAAGATCAGACCCAGGGATTTTCCTTCCAGAATCTTGTGAGGGATGCCGTGTTTCTGCTCATATTTGAGCTGGTCGGCAAGGTTCAGGATGTCGATCACTTCTTCGGAAGTAAGATCGAGCATTTTCAGAAGATGTTTCATACTGTTTCCTCCATTATATTTTTCAGAATCGCAAGACCGCGATCAATTTCCTCATAAGTGATGGTAAGCGGCGGCAGTAACCGCAGTAAATCCTTGGCTGTCAGGATCAGCAGACCCTGTTCTACACACTTTGCCGCTATCGCTTTGGCATTATCTTTTTCGGTGACAATGCCGATCATCATGCCTCTGCCCCGGATATCCCTGACATTCGGCATCTTTTTCAGTTCTTCCCGGATATACTCCCCTTTTGCTTTCACTTCCGCTAAGAATTCCGGTTCCGCAACTCGGGACAGCACTTCTTTTGCCGCCGCACAGGCAATCGGATTTCCGCCGAAGGTAGTACCATGGGTACCCGATGACATTACTTCCGAAAGCTTCTCCGTACACAGACAGGCACCGATCGGTAATCCGCCGCCAAGACCTTTGGCGGATGTAACAACATCCGGCTGTACACCGTAACCCTGATAGCAATAGAATTCACCGGTTCTTGAGATACCTGTCTGTACCTCGTCAACCATGAACAGAATATCCTTCTCCTGACAGAGCTGCTGAAGCTCCCTGACATAGGATGCTTCCAGCGGCATGACACCGCCTTCTCCCTGAATCAGCTCGATAAAAACGGCGCAGACATCATCTGTCAGCTTGGCTTTCATATCGTCGATATCATTCGCTGCCGCATAATCAAAGCCTTCGGTAAACGGGAAAAAGTAGTTATGGAATACGTCCTGACCGGTAGCAGCCAGTGTCGTGACGGTTCTGCCATGGAAAGAGTTGACCAGTGTCACGATTTTCTGACGGCCATTGCCATATTGATCAAAACTGTATTTTCTTGCGATCTTGATAGCGCACTCGTTTGCCTCTGCGCCGGAGTTACAGAGAAATACCTTACTCATGCCCGTCAGCTCACAGAGCTTTTTGGCAACCTCCGTCTGAAGGGGCGAATAATACAGATTGGAAATGTGCTGGAGGGTCGATGCCTGAGCGGTAACCGCCTTGACCCAGCCTTCATCACAGTAGCCCAGTGAATTGCCACCGATACCGCTGGTGAAATCCACATATTCCTTCCCTGCCGCATCCTTGGCAATGGCTCCTTTACCGCTGACTAATGCGGCATTGAACCGTCCGTAGGTATGCATCAGATATTGTTGTTCCTCTTGTTTGATTGTTTCAAAATTCATTTTTATTACCTCCTTGACCTGACTGCGATGCGGAATCAACCGGCATCGTATTCAGGGATCCGGAGAGAACCTGATGAATCAGTTCTCTCCGTTCACCGGTCAGAACCGGTGAAACTGTTCTGGAAATCAATAGAACATGGTTCCGATACCTTCATCGGAAAACATTTCAATCAGAATGGAATGAGGAATTCGTCCGTCAATAATATGGGCGCGCTTGACGCCGCGGCGGACTGCCTCTACACAACATTCAATCTTCGGGATCATGCCGCCGGAGATGATTCCCTCACGCTTCAGCGACGGAACCTCACTGACATTCACCACCGGAATCAACGTATTATCGTCTTCCTTATTGCGGAGCAGTCCCCGGATATCCGTCATAAGAATCAACTTGACCGCTTTCAGTTCGGCGGCAATTCTTGCCGCTGCCAGATCGGCATTGATATTATAGACATCTCCGTTATAGCCGCCGGCTACCGTTGAAATGATCGGTACATAGCCGTTTTTCGTGGCATTCTCGATCACTTCCGTATTGACTTCCGTGATCTCGCCCACATAACCGAGATCTACACCGGAAGCCTTTTTCTCTGCCATAATCATCCGTCCGTCCAGTCCGCAGAGTCCCAGCGCCTTACCGCTGTGCTGTTCCAGAAGCTGTACCAGACTCTTATTGACTTTTCCTGCCAATACCATCTGGACAATATCGATCGTCTCGGCATCCGTTACCCGGAGACCGTTGACGAACCGGCTCTCTTTGCCGATCTTATTCAGCATTCCGCTGATTTCCGGACCGCCGCCGTGAACCAGAACAACATTGATTCCGATCAGCTGCAGCAGCACGATATCACTCATGACAGCGTCCTTCAGTTCCGGACTGATCATTGCATTGCCGCCGTACTTGATGACGATCGTTTTACCGGCGTATTTCTGGATATATGGGAGCGCCTGTACCAGTACATTTGCTCGATCCTGATTGGAAATATTGTGCATTTGTGTATCTCCCTCTGCGATCACGTTCTGTAATCGCCGTTTATTTTTACATACTCATAGGTCAGATCACAGCCATAGGCTTCAGCAGTGCCTTCCCCGTCATTCAATGCGACAACGATGTCAATTTCATCTTCACTGAGCACCGTCTTGGCAATTTCTTCCGAAAATTCGATGCCTGCACCGTTCTTACATACATCAATACTGCCGGCTTTCGACGCAAAGGATACGTCTACCTTCTGAACATCCACATCACAGCCGGAATAACCGATGGCGCACAGAACACGTCCCCAGTTGGCATCCGCACCAAACATGGCTGCTTTCAGCAGGCTGGAACAGATAACGGATTTCGCTACACCTTTGGCATCCTTCTGTGTTTTGGCGCCGCTGACTTTACAGACCAGCAGTTTGGTAGCGCCTTCGCCGTCCTTTGCCATTTTTTTCGAAAGCTCCCGGCATACTGCCGTCAAGGCTTCGAGGAATATCTCGTAGTCTTCGCCCTCAGAAGTGATCTCGGCGTTTCCGGCAAGACCCGATGCCATAACGGACAGGGTATCGTTCGTTGAGGTATCGCCGTCGATGCTGATCATATTGAATGTCTGATCCGCAGCCTTTGAAACAGCTTTCTGCAGCATTGCCGCACTGATGGCAGCATCCGTCGTCACAAAACACAGCATGGTCGCCATATTGGGATGAATCATGCCGCTGCCCTTGGAAATACCGCCGATTCTGACGGTTTTGCCGCCGATGGTTGTTTCTACGGCGACTTCCTTTGATACGGTATCGGTTGTCATAATCGCCTCTGCCGCATCAGCCGATCCGTCCACAGACAGTTCCCTGACAAGTTGTTCCATGCCGTCTGCAATCGGTTCGATCGGAAGAATCTGTCCGATTACACCGGTTGAACCTACAATTACATCCTCCGCTTTCATCGGCAGATAGTCTGCAACAAGCTGACACATTTTCTGTGCCTTTTCCATTCCGTCAGCGTTACAGGTATTGGCGTTTCCGCTGTTACAGATCACAGCCTGTGCATATCCATCCTGCAAATTCTGTTTCGTCACGGTAATCGGTGAACTCTGCACCAGATTGGTCGTATATACTGCCGCTGCGGTACATTTCTTTTCACAGTAAATCAGCGCCAGATCTCTTTTACTTTTATTCTTCCGGATCCCACAGTGAATGCCGGATGCCTGAAATCCCTTTGCTGCCGTTACCGATCCTTCTATCATCTGATATCCCATTTCTTACCTTCCTCCTTCTCTCTCAGGGCTCAGCCCCTGGACCCCGCCGCCTTTGAAAAGACGGTCGAAACTTTTTATTGGTATGACATTGATTGCTTTTTTCTATTTCTTTGCTGCATGATATGAAAGGAGACGCTCTCCACGTTCTCAGAATGCCGGCGGAACAATCATCAGTCCTGTCTTTTCATCCAGACCGAAAATGATATTCATATTCTGGATTGCCTGACCTGCGGCACCCTTTACCATGTTATCAATCGCTGAAATGGCTACCAATGTATTGGTACGCTTATCATGATGGAGGGAAATATCACAGAAATTCGAATATTTGATATTATGAATGTCAGCGTTAGCGCCGTCCGGCAGCAAACGGACAAAGAATTCGTCCCGATAGAAATCTTCATATGCCTGTCTGATCTGCTCAAAGCTTACGCCTTCATTGATACGGGCATAACAGGTAGAAATAATTCCTCTGTTTACCGGAAGAAGATGCGGCACAAATGTAATCGTGACTTTTTTACCGGAAAGCTTACCGAGTGTCTGTTCAATCTCCGGTGTATGACGGTGATTCGCTACTTTATAAGCATGAAAGCCTTCGTTCAGCTCCGGATAATGATTCCCCTGATTGGGTTTTCTGCCGGCTCCCGTAACACCGGATTTCGAATCCACAATGATACCTTCTGTGCTGACAAGTCCGTTCTTGACGGCAGGCGCCAATGCTAAAGGTGCGCCGGTGGTATAGCAGCCGGGATTGGCAATGATCTTTTTCCCCTGAATGTTCTCACGGAACAGTTCCGGTAATCCGTAAACCGATCTCTTATGGAGATCATGATCCAGAAAGTCACAGCCGTACCATTCTTTATATTCTTCTTCACTTTCCAGTCGGAAATCCGCGCCCAGATCAATAAATGCCTTTCCTGCCTGATCGCACTGAGCGGCTAATTCCTGTGACAGTCCATGCGGCAGTGCGGCAAAGATAACGTCACTCTTCGCAACGACTTCATCCTGATTCTGACATTCCATATCGCAAAGGCTTTTATAGGAAGGATAAACTTCACTCAGCTTCTTCCCTTCAAAACTGACCGAGCTGATGGCGGCAATCTCCGCCTGCGGATGTGTCAGTAATATACGTACCAGTTCGGCGCCGGCATAACCGGTTGCACCGATAATTCCTGCTTTGATTTTCATTTCCGTTTCCCTCTTTTTCCATGGATTCTTTTATAAAAGATCTTTGGTTCAACAATGAATGAATATTATAATGCTGCCAGTAATGCCGTTACACGCTGAGCCTGCGCTTTGACATTATCACCGGCAGGTCCGCCGAGTACCTTTCTGCCGTTGACACAGTTTTCAAGTGAAATGGCGTCATATACGCCTTCATCAAAAATATCACAGACTTTCTGATATTCTTCTATCGGCAGTTCTTCCAGTGTGGTCTTCTTCTCAATACACAGCGCTACTAATGTTCCCGTTGCCTTATAGGCATCACGGAACGGCAAACCCTTCTTGACCAGATAGTCCGCACAGTCTGTGGCATTGATAAATCCGTTTGCCGCAGCCTTCCGCATATTCTCTGGAAGTACCTTCATGGTATCGATCATCGGTGTGAAGGCTGTCAGACACATTTTAACGGTATCAATGGCGTCAAAGATTGCTTCTTTATCTTCCTGCATATCCTTATTATAAGCAAGTGCAATTCCTTTCATGACCGTCAGCAATGTCATCAGATCACCGAATACTCTGCCGGATTTTCCTCGT
>CACYCN010000254.1 GCA_902772895.1 uncultured Ruminococcus sp. | reverse complement strand
GCGGAAACATCCGTACTGTCCAGCCATTGCCGGTTTTCTGCCACAGTCGAAAGCGGTGCGGATCGTACAATACTGTTATTGGCAAGAATAACGGTAATCGGCGTTTTCAGATCATGAGAGATATCCGAGACAAACTGCCGTTCCATTTCAATGGCGCGTTCCATCGGCTTTGCGGCAAATTTCGATAAACGGATACTCAACAGAATCATCAGTCCCATCGTCAACAGATACGCTATTACCAATACGATCACGATTCCCGTCATTCTGGATTCGATATAGGCAAGATCCGCCACCGCTATTTTTTCCGTCACTTCCGTTTTTTCCCGGTAATAGATCACCCGTGAGGAATAAACGGTACCAAAACTTTCCGGCTGTTCCAGGATGGTTTCGGCTATCTCACTGACGTCCCCGTCAAAGGAAATCGTTTCTGACAGAACGGTCGCCTGTTTCGTCCTGCGATTATAGAATATCGTAGTGATATCATCGTTTTTATACCGTTCCCGTTTCATGGATTCCTTTGAATCCTTAGGCCCCTCCTGTTCCGGCTTTCCCTCACCGTGTTTATTGGTACCCCTGTCAGTCTCCGGTGCCGGTTTGCTGCCTTCTGCGAGCTTGTCTTTCGGTTCCGGTCTGCTGTCCTCGGCAGGTTTGTTTTTGGGTTCCGACTGGCTTTCTTCCGTTGACAGGTCACCGGCTGCCGGTTCGGGTTCGGCTTTCGCATTATCCTGTTCTGTCATCACTCTGGCGGATTCCTGTGTATTCCAGGGCTTGAGTACCTGAGACATCACACTTTTCAGTTCACTATACTGATGGAAGTAGAACTGTACGCCTACCATGGTAAACGTGATCAACAGTATCAGCCCTACCAGTCCGACATTGAGTAAGATAAATCGTTTGCGGTAACTTCTGAGCAAATACATCCCTCCTCCTTTCAGATATGTCTTCTGATCCTATTATATCATATTATCTTAAAAACCGCTTAAATCAAACAGAAAACGAAAAAAATTTTTCAGAACAGGGAATCTTTTTAAGTAAATTTTAAGAACGGATGTCTATAATAGGTGCCAAAGAAGAAAAAGAATAAGGAGGCACCTTATATGTTCACACGTAAAAAACGGGCAGCAGGGATAATCCTGTCACAGCTTATCCTGCTGAGCGCCATGCCTCTGGCCAGCCAGAGCATCTCGGCAGCAACCGGTAATCCTACCCTGACTTTCAGCAATTCCGCCATTCAGGAAACCGTATCCGGCAGCGGTTACACCATTGACGGCACCACCCTTACCATCAGTGCCGCCGGCGTCTACCAGATCAGGGGAAACTGCCAGGAGGGCAGTATTATTGTATCCAAGAGTCTGGATAATGTCTGTCTGATTTTAGACGATCTGTCCCTTACTTCTGCAACGACCGCACCGGTTGTTGTCAGAAAAGGCAGTAACGTGACGATCCATCTGGACGGCACCTCAACTCTCACCGATAACGAGGATTCCTCAACGAAAGATACCAATGAAGACTTTGAAGGGGCAGCCATCAAGGTAAAAAGCGGTTCCACCGTTACCTTCTGCGGCGATGGCACACTGAACATTAACGGCAATGCCTATAACGGCATTAAAGGGGCGTCGGAATCCTCCCAGATCTTCAACGGCGGCAGCTATCACGTCAATGCGGCAAATAACGGGATAGCTGCCGACGGAAGTATCGTCATCAATGGCGGTTCTTTCACCGTTGCTTCCGAAAACGACGGCATCAAGTCCGTTCCGGAAGCGGACGATACCGTATCCGTCGGTTCCGTGACCATCAATAACGGAACCTTTACGATCACGTCTGACGGCGACGCCATTCAGGCGGACAGTCTGCTGCAGATCAATAACGGCAGCTTTAACCTCAAAACCATGAACGGCTATAACGACAGCAGCTTTAACAGCGACACCATGAGCTGTAAAGGACTGAAAGCCTCCGGCGACAGAGATAACATTACCAATGAACTGAATATCACCGGCGGCACCTTCTATCTGAATACGGCAGACGATGCGATCCATTCTGACGAAAACGCTTCGATCACCGGCGGTACTTTCACGATCTATACCGGTGATGACGGCGTTCATGCCGATACACAGCTTGATCTGGGCATTGACAACGGACTCAACCGGGATCCGGAATTTGATATCTATCAGAGTTATGAAGGACTGGAATCCGGCACCGTCAATATGTACTCCGGCAAATACCGGGTCACGGCGTCAGATGACGGCATCAATGCCGCCGGCGGCAGTACAAACGGCTCCGATATCGGCGGAGGCGGCGGCAATCACTTCAATCCCGGCGGACGGGGCGGTAATCCCGGCGGCGGAGGCAATCCGGGCGGCGGCGGTTCCACCGGCGGAAACTATGCCCTGAACTTCTATGGCGGCGACGTTTATGTCAACTGTCAGGGTGACGGACTGGATTCCAACGGAACACTGAATATGGCAGGCGGCAATCTGACGGTACTCTCTCAGGCAACCGGCGGCGATAATTCCCCGCTGGACGCTGACGGTACCATGACACTGAACGGTGCCACCGTATTTGCCGCCGGAACGAATCCCATGAACGAAAATCCCGATACTTCCGCCAGTCAGAGTTACTATAAACAAACCTCTTCCCTCTCAGCCAATACCGTAGTAGCCGTCAAAAGCGGCAGCACTACACTCTATACCGAAAAGCTGCTGCGGAACTGCAATTATCTGCTCTATTCCACACCGGATGTTTCCTCTTCCTCGATAACGGTTTCAACCGGCGGCAGCGTTGATTCCTGCAACAGCAACGCCTTTGCCCATAACTGGAACAGCGGCACCGTTGTTGCCGCTGCCACCGATACTTCCACCGGTAAGATGAAATATACCTGTCAGAACTGCGGTGCCGTAGAATACAAGACGATTCCCAGAACCGTTACCGTCAGCTGTGACGGTCATACCGATACGGTCATTGACGAGGATGAAGGCTATAACGTCACCTTCTCCACCGACAGCGGCGCCACTATCAATGTCTACAACACCCAGGATTACACCACCGCTTCTGTCACCGATGCCAAAGCCACGGTTTCCCGCAACAGTGATACGGGACTTCCGGACAGCACCGGCGAAGGACAGGTCAATTTCACCGTTGTTCTGCAAAGCGGGTATGAACTGGATTCGATCAATATCAGCGGCGGCTATAAAAATCTGAAAGACGTCTCCACGGACGATCTTCCCCATACCTATCGTGTGACAAAGGTAACCGGTGATCTGACGATCACCGTCACAACGAAAAAGACTGCCTCAGCTGCCCTGAGTCTGAGTTCAACCCTTTCATCGGACTCTGTCGTTCTGGGCAAACCGGTTACCGTAACGGCTTCGGCTTCGGGCGGCTCGGGTTCTTATACCTACGCCGTTTACTATAAGAAAGCAAGTTCTTCTTCATGGTCAACGGCCCAGAGCTATTCCGGCAACGCTTCTGTCACCGTCACCCCCTCTTCAGCCACTGCCTATGATATCTGTGTCAAGGTCAGGGACAGTGACGGTACCATCGCAAAAGAATACCATACACTTAACGTCACCAACAGTCTCACCAATACTTCTACATTATCTTCCTCTTCCGTCACACTCGGTAAATCCATCAAAGTCTATGCGAAGGGCTCGGGCGGCTCGGGGTCATACACATACGCCGTACTCTACAAGAAATCCACCTCTGCATCATGGTCATCCGTTCAGACTTATTCCTCCAATGCAACGGTGACGATCACACCCGGTTCAGCGGTCAATTATGACATTTATGTCAAGGTCAGGGACAGTAACGGTACGGTTGTCGGAAAGAAACTGACCCTTTCCGTCAGCAAGGCGACTCTGACAAATACTTCCACCATTTCCGCCGCTTCCGTATCCTACGGAAAATCCGTCACTGTCAAGGCAGGCGCAACAGGCGGCAGCGGTTCCTATACCTACGCCGTATATTATAAAAAAGCGGCTTCTTCCGCCTGGAGCACGGCGCAGAGCTATTCCTCCAACACCACCATCACTCTCAGACCCGCTTCCTGCACCACCTATGAAATCTGTGTCAAAGCCAAGGATACCGACGGTAAGATCGCAAAAGTTTATTTCACCGTAACGGTCAGATCAGCCTCTTAACCATCACCTTCTGCATGATACACACCTCCCGAAAACACGTCAGTCATTCTTGGCTGACGTGCTTTTCTTTGCGCAGCTCATTGACCCGGCAGCGTGTCACCGAAAACTTCCACAGAGATTCCACAAAGATTCCCTTTGATTTCCTCAAACAGGTCATATAATAGAGACATCAAAAGAAAACAACCCGAACCACACATTACTAAGGAGGTTATTCATATGTTAAAAAAGACATTATCACTTCTCGTCATCGCACTTCTGATCGGTTCACTCGCCGGATGCGGCAGTCAGGTCACAGAAGGTTCTCAGGACACATCGGCTCCGACAGACAGCGCCGTTCTCGAAACAACCCTTGAAACAACCGATACGGCAAAGGATGCCGCTTCCGTCACGGAAAACAGCCGTTCACAAACCGGCGATCCGGAAAGCAGCAGCGAATCCTCCGAAAACAAATCGTCTTCACAGGGATCCGGTGAAGCGGCACCATCTTCCGCCAGCCAATCTCAGAGCAGTGAATCTCAGAGCAGTGAATCTCAGAGCAGCCGGACACAAAACAGCGGTTCCGACACGCAGACAACAGACAATTCTTCCTCCGGAGAATCGACCCAGACGGTTTCCCCTCAAAACACGGATAACAATCAGAAGAGCGGTTCCTCTCAGAACACCGATTCTTCCCCGTCCGTCTATACCGCCAATACCGGCGGAAAATTAGATACCACCGATCTGTTTACCAACCGGGATCTGACCCAGTCCCCCGATCTGACAGAGGCACAAACCATACAGGCTGTCAGTAACAAGACGATCACCATCACCGAAGCCGGCACCTATCTTCTGACAGGCACCGCTTCCGAATTTACGGTAAAGGTCGAAACGGATAAAGAATCCAAAGTACAGTTAGTTCTGGATCAACTGAACGTAACCAACAGCAGTTTTCCGGTGATATACGTCATCTCGGCAGATAAATGTTTTATCACCACCACCGGTTCGTCAGAATTATCCGTCACAGGTACCTTTACAGCTGACGGTTCCACCAATACCGACGCCGTGATCTACTCAAAAGACGATCTGGTATTCAACGGCACCGGCACATTAACCATCCATTCCGACTATGGCAACGGCATTTCCGGCAAAGACGATATCAAGTTCACCGGCGGCACCTATCTTCTGACCACCGCAAAGGACAGTATCGAAGCCAATGATTCCATCGCCGTCTATGACGGAAACTTCACCGTCAGATCCTCCAAAGACGGTCTCCATGCGGAAAACGATGAAGACGATACGGTAGGCTGGATCTATATTCAGAACGGCACTTTCTCGATCCAGGCAGCCAGTGATGCGATTCAGGCAACCACCGTCTGTCAGATCGACGGCGGCAGTTTCAGTCTCTCGTCAGTCGAAGGCATTGAAAGCACCTATATCCAGATCAACGGCGGCAATATCAATCTCTCCGCAACGGATGACGGACTCAACGCCTCCTATAAAAGCAGAAGTCTTGGCACACCGACCATTGAAATAACCGGCGGCACGATCACCATCACCATGAGCGGCAATGACGTTGACTGTATCGACGCAAACGGCAATATTGTTATCTCCGGAGGAACGGTTGATGTCAGCTATCCCACCCAGGGACCTTCCGAATCCTTCGACTGTGACGGCACTGCCACCTACACCGGCGGTACCATTATCATCAACGGCTCCCAGGTCAATTCCATTCCCCAGTCCATGATGGGCGGCGGAATGGGCGGCATGGGCGGCAGAGGCGGCTTCATGAGATGATCTCAGGGACTTCGATCTGATTCCTGACAGGCTCTGTCCTCGACCCGCAAGCGGCAAGCTGCCTCCCCCGTTCGTTTGGCAAAGGAATCAACGATCATGAGAGCGGAGGCGCTCCATTAGGCTTACGTGAAACTTTTAGCTTTTCATTATCTTTCTCCTTTTACCATACTGCAAAATCTCCCTACTTCTTCGGAAAGAGGGAGATTTTGTTTTGTCAATCCAACAGGCTGTTTTAAATTTTTTAATATTCTTTAAATCCGACAATTTTTTTCAAAAAAATGAATAAACCCCCATTGAGCCGCATTTTAATCATCAGAGCAGTGCAAACAGGAACCAACTTTTCCGAAAACAAACCGGAATTCAGGAAAGGAAAAGGATAGGATTCCATTGTGACACTTTTATTCTATTTATTTTGGAGGTTTTCATGATAAAACAGACAAGCATTTTCCAAAAACTGACATTTGCCATTCTTTGCGGCCTGTTAGCGGCTGCGCTCCTGACAGGATGCGGTGAAAACAACGGTACTGAAAGCAGTACACAAAGCGGTTCCGGCAGCGTAACGACATCTTCTGTCAGCAGCGCAGAAAGCGGCAGTACCGAAACGGTTTCTTCCGGCAGTGAACAGGAAAGTTCCGAAGAAGCGGTTACCCCGGTTCTTTCCGCATAAAAAAGCTGCCGCTCTATGACAGAGTGACAGCTTTTTTGTATGACTATTTCATGTAAAAAGTCAAAAAAGTCTTTGGAAAGGGGTTTGGGGAAAACGATTCTCCAAAAGAGAAGGTTTCCCCAAAGAAACTATCGCAAATTATCTTTTCACATTGAAAGCGCTCATGCCGGGATAGACAGCAGCTGCGCCGAGTTCTTCTTCGATTCTGAGGAGCTGGTTATACTTAGCAACTCTTTCAGATCTGGAAGGAGCACCGGTCTTGATCTGGCAGGTATTGAGAGCAACAGCCAGATCAGCGATGGTGGTATCAGCGGTCTCACCGGAACGGTGGGAAGAAATTGCTGTGTAGCCAGCCTTATGAGCCATCTTGATTGCTTCGAGAGTCTCAGAAACAGAACCGATCTGGTTGAGCTTGATGAGGATAGAGTTACCGCTGCCATTAGCGATACCCTTAGCCAGTCTCTCGGTATTGGTTACGAACAGGTCATCACCAACGAGCTGAACCTTACCGCCGAGTTTAGCGGTGAGCTTCTGCCAGCCTTCCCAGTCTTCTTCATCCAGAGCGTCCTCAATAGAGATGATCGGGTACTTGTCGCACAGGGAAGCCCAGTGCTCGATGAGTTCATCAGAAGTGAAGTCCTTACCGGATTTCGGCTGATGATAGAAGCCCTTACCCTTTTCGCTCTTCCACTCAGAAGAAGCAGCATCCATTGCGATCATGAAGTCCTTACCGGGCTCATAGCCTGCCGCCTTGACAGCATCCAGGATTGTCTCGATGGTTTCTTCATCAGAAGCCAGGTTCGGAGCAAAGCCGCCTTCGTCACCGACAGAAGTAGCCAGACCCTTCGCCTTCAGGATCTTCGCAAGGTTATGGAACACTTCAGCACACCATCTGAGAGCTTCCATGAAAGAAGG
>CACYCN010000253.1 GCA_902772895.1 uncultured Ruminococcus sp. | reverse complement strand
TGAAAGGATATACGGAAGTCTATGATAATTTCCTTCCGCCATCTCCGGATGAAACGGACACGGATCAGCCGGAAATTGATTATTTATCAGAACCGGACAAGGTATATGCCGGAGCCATTGAAATTGCCGGCGCAATACCGGAACAATTTATGCTGCAGCCCTATTCTTCCGAGATGATTGTGATGACGATGGAACGTCTGGCGGAGATATTGCCGGAAAATACCGATGCGTATTATCTTTCCGGCGGAATGACAATGAATGTTGAAAATGCCGCCGAGACCGAAGAAAAACTGACCTTGCTCAGTTCAGAGGAAACAGACGGTATTGAATTTGTCGGAATCCAGAATTTTGACCGTGAAGTCAATAATCTGCGGGCGCTCATCTTAGTGGTACAGATATTTGTCTATGGTTTTATCATTGTCATTACCCTGATCGGCGTGACGAATATCTTTAATACCATTACTACCAATATGAGGCTGCGGCGGAAAGAATTTGCCATGCTGCAGTCGATCGGTACCACCAAAAAGGAATTTAACCGTATGATACGGCTGGAGAGTCTGCTCTATACCTTCAAGTCATTGATGATCGGTTTACCTATCGGCATTGCCGGCGGAATACTGGTACATTATTTCTTTAACCAAAGACTGGACGAATCTCAGCATCTGAGTTACTCTTTCCCATGGATCGCTGTCCTTATCAGTATCTTTGCCGTTCTGTTCCTGCTCTGGATCATCATGCGTTTCTCCCTCTCCAAAGTCAGAAAACAAAATATTATCGAAACAATCCGTAATGATAATATCTGAGATTGTTCCGGAATGATTACGCTCCGCCCTTCTGTTCTGTCGGAAGGGCGGAGCGTTCTGTCAGGTTAGGTTTCGTATGGGTTTGAAGACCCTGACGGATTAAAGATATGAACTATATCCCAAGCAGAAAAACAGCGGCATCCTGCAAAAAAACGCATGACTACATACGGGCAGTTCATGCGCTTTCAGATGTGTGATTTCATAGCCGGAACGCCTCGTCAGAAGTGTGAGACAGCTTACCGCAAAAAAAGAAAGACACATGACTACATACGGGTAGTTCATGTGCCTTCATACGTGTGATTTCATAGCCGGAGCGCCCCCGTCAGGGGGGTGAGACGGACGAAATGTCACAATCCCCCCTGCGATGTGAAACACGGGAGCGGCAGCTTGCCGCCTGCCCGGAGGGAGTCGAACCCTCGATCTTCAGAGTCGGAGTCTGATGCATTATCCAACTGTGCTACGGACAGAAATTATCAACAGGACTATTATAACATAAAACTTTCCAAGAAACAAGCATTATTTTAAAATATTCTGATTGTAAAAATTTCAGGAGAGTGCTATAATAAAAAATGAGTATTTGAAACGGCTTCCTTATCGGAGTCATATACGGAAAAGGGCTGCCTGTCTTTGCGGACGCAGTCAGTGAGTCGGAACGGACGATGCCGGCAGGAGGAATGATATGGATATCAGGGTCGGAGATATATTGGAGATGAAAAAAAACCATCCCTGCGGAAAAGAAAACAGTAAGCGTTTTCTGGTACTGCGGATCGGAATGGATTTCAAACTGCGGTGTATGGCATGCGGGCATGAAATCATGATCCCACGGGTCAAAGCGGAAAAGAATACCCGTAAGATACTGAGAGAAGAAACCTCCTCTGATCCGAAACCGGAAGGGACAGAATCATAACAATGCGTTTTTCTGCCAATATCAAGAGTAAGGAGAATGACTGTGTTTGAAAAGGTACAGGTGTTTGAGAACCGATATGAAGAACTTTCCGGAAAACTGTGTGATCCGACGGTGACGGGTTCACCGGAACGCTATACGGAAGTGATGAAGGAATACCGGACGATCGAACCGATTGCCCTGAAATATCGGGAATATCAGAAAACTCTGACGGAACAGCAGGAAGTACAGGAACTGCTGTCGGAAAATCAGGAGGATAAAGAACTCTGTGTCATGTTAGGGGAAGAACTGGGACTTCTTTCCGGCCGGATACAGCGGCTGGAAGAAGAACTGAAAGTTCTTTTGCTGCCAAAGGACCCGAATGATGACAGGAATGTCATCGTCGAGATCAGAGGCGGAGCCGGCGGAGAAGAAGCTGCCTTATTTGCGTCAGTCCTGTACCGGATGTACAGTATGTATGCGGTACGGAAAGGCTATCGCACCGAAGTATTGGGAGCCAATGAGACGGAACTGGGCGGTTATAAGGAAATCAGTTTTATGATGACAGGAGAAGGCGCCTATTCCCGGCTGAAATACGAAAGCGGTGTCCATCGGGTACAGCGTGTTCCGGAAACCGAAACGCAGGGCAGGATCCATACCTCAACGGTAACGGTAGCCGTATTGCCGGAAGCGGAGGATGTGGAAGTCAATATTGATCCCTCGGATCTGCGGATCGATACCTTCCGTTCCAGCGGCGCCGGCGGTCAGCATATCAATAAAACGGAATCGGCGATCCGGATCACACATCTTCCCACAGGGTTGGTTGTGGAATGTCAGGATGAGAGAAGTCAGTATAAG
>CACYCN010000252.1 GCA_902772895.1 uncultured Ruminococcus sp. | reverse complement strand
GCCTTGGTCAGGCAGTAAGGTGAAGGACGGGGGTATTGTTGAAGCTGAGGAAACCGGTGTTTGCCATAACGGAACGGACGGTTTCTTTGGGCATAATTTCTTCAGCGGAAGCCGTTTCGGGATATTCGTAGGAGAATACAACAGAGTAAGCTTCTGTGAAAGGGGAGAGCAACTGGTCTGAGGGAGAGACGGAGACGCTGATCAGGGAAGTGTCATACTGATCCTTGAGTTCATCGGGGAAAGAATAGCCTACCTGAGCGGCATCCCATTTTTTCGTAGGATCACCGTCTACTCTCATCCAGGATACGGTTGTTTCAGAGGTGTATTGATAAGTCTTTGTATCAGCGGAATAATCTGTCTGGGTTTGGGGTGAAGCGCTGCCGGTCGTAAAGAACGCCTGATTGTCAATCAGCAGGATATTACCGGGTTTCCAGTGCTGCTGGCTGATCATGGTTTCGGGGACTTTGGAAACACTGTCTGACAGATTCAGCGTGTATTCCTGCTTCTCGACAGTGAAGGATAGACTGAAATCAGAAGGCTCATGTTTTCCTTCTGCAACAATATAGGCAAGATAGCCGCTGAGCGCAACATTATTGTCCTGATAGACTTCATAAATATAGGGATCAAAAGCAAAATGATTGCCGGAACCTTCCTGATTGGCAGCGGCGATCCGGAAATGGGCAAGCTGATCGACATAAGATGAAGAAATCAGGAAGGAAATGACGGTACAGGTGTCGGAATTGGCGGAACTGCCGTTTTTCAGATAACTCTTATCAAACGGTACATGATGAACGCCCACTGTAGTACGGGTTACCTCTTTTTCGGGATTGATCGTTTCGGGATTGAAGTCGGATACGAGTGACTGCTCACGCATTGCCGATTCTTCGGGTGTCAGATCCATGACACCGACTCCGATAGAAACATCTTCCTGTACTTTGTGTTTTTTGTTATGATTATCTGGTTTGCCGAACATTCTGGAGAAAACCATAACGGCAAGAATAACGGCTAAAATCACCATGATAACAAGCATAATGATCAGAAGAATCAGTTTGATATTTTTCTTTTTTTTCACCTTTTTGCGTTCGATATGAACCGCAGTTTCTTTGATCGTACCGTCTTCCTCTACAGTAACGGGAAGTTCTTCCGGCGGTTCGCAGCGCTGAGCGGCAACCGTTAAGACTTCCGGGAAGAGAGCGGTTTTTGTTGTTTCTTCCTCGCCCTCATGATTATGTGTTTCATAAGCTTCAATGGCAGTCTGTAATTTTTCGTGGGATAACTGCAGACGCAAGCGAATGGTTTCATCGGAACAACGGTAATATCCGGCAAGTTCCTGTTCGGATAATCCGCCGTAATAATACAGTATCACGGTCTGATACTGTACCAGTGACAGGGAACGATCCATCATCTGCAGGAAAGCCCGGTTTTTATTATCATTCCTGAGATAGGCATCGGCAGCAATCAGATTTTCCGGATGTTCCGGGAGAGTATCAGGGACATCGGCGGCTGTTGAATCCGATTCCTTACCTGTGATCCCGTCTGCATTTTGATCAGAGGGAGTTTCTGTCGGTTTCGGGGATGATGCTTCATTGTCCTGGTCAGAAGCGGAATTGTTATCGGTTTTACCGGAAGATTTTTTCTTTGATTTCTTTTTGTCCGACTTTCCGGGAGCATCCGTTTTTGTATTCCCGTCATTGTTTTCAATGGCGGTAACATTACGTTCCAGAATCAGTTTGCCGCATTCCATAGCGGCGGTTTTCCGCAGGGCAGGCAGGAACTGTTCCGGATCATCCCAGGAGGTCATCTCCTGACAGACAGTCAGATATATTTTTTGCATGACATTCCACGCATCCTGTTCATCCTTCAGGATCTCGAAACAGAGGAACCAGACGTCATGCTTTGTCAGTTCATAAAATTTTTGCAGTGCTTCCTGATCGCCTTTGGCAATCAGCAGCTGTAACTCATTCCACTTTTCCATAGAAACCTCCTGACAGTTCCTGCAGTCGGCAGTCAGACGGACTGTCCTGACAGGAAGGATCATTTCATGTATACTGATATGAAAGTCTGATATGTTATTGTCAGTTCTTTCAATGAAATGTTCAAACGCCGGGGAGTGCGGTAAGAGAAGATTCAGTTTTTAAGACTCTGCATGGGAGCGGGAATCCGTCCGCCTCTTGCGATAAATCTGGCAGGAGACTTAGGATTGATATCCATAATCGGACCATTGCCCAGCAGACCGCCGAAATTCAGTTCTTCTCCGGCCTGTTTCCCGATAGCGGGAATCAGACGAACCGCAGTTGTCTTGGAATTGACCATACCGATAGCCGCTTCATCGGCAATAATACCGGAGATGATTTCGGCGCTGGTATCGCCGGGAATGGCGATCATATCCAGACCGACCGAACAAACAGCCGTCATAGCTTCCAGTTTTGTCAGTGTCAGAGCCTTACTTCTGGCAGCTTCGATCATACCGGCATCTTCTGTGACAGGAATGAAGGCACCAGACAGACCGCCTACATGAGACGACGCCATTACGCCGCCTTTTTTGACGGCATCATTCAGCAAAGCAAGACAAGCTGTCGTACCATGAGCGCCGCACTGTTCCAGACCCATTTCTTCCAGAATATAGGCAACGGAATCACCGATTGCCGGAGTCGGCGCCAGCGACAGATCGACAATGCCGAAAGGAACACTT
>CACYCN010000251.1 GCA_902772895.1 uncultured Ruminococcus sp. | reverse complement strand
CATACTGGCCGACAAAGCCAATCGTATCCATCAGATCATTATACATTGGTATTACCTCTTCCATCAATATTTTTCTTTTATTATACACTATCCCGTTTCGTAAATCAAGCAAATCCGCAAGAAAACTACGGAAATCCACGATACTCTGACAAACGGCCCGGACGATCCATTGCCAAAAAACATTCACAACCGACTGTCCGTACCGGACGACACTCCCTGACAGTTCCGGTGCCTGAAAAATAAACACAAATGACACATCCTACAAAAGGGAATGTATTATCCTCCAAAAACCGTGAGAAAACTCAAATGAAGCCTTGTATTTTAGAAGGAATTCAAGTATAATGATTATATATGTAGATTTTTCGATAGGAGAGTATTACGCTTCCCGTATCGGGTCGTTCAAAAGGATAAAAAAGTGTTTGTTCAAGGAGGATCATTCATGAAAAGGATTACGGCTATTCTGACAGCAGCATTGCTCGCAATGACGCTTTCGCTGCCTGTATTAGCGGAACCGGATGACAGCAGCACAGAGGAATCCGTTGTAAGTACGGAAAGCACCGAAAGTGCCGAAGAATCCGCAGAAGAAGACAATAAAACGGAAAATTCAGAGGACGAAGAAAGCCCGGAAGACAGCAAAGAGGAAAACAATGAGGACAGTAAAAACGATTCCTCCGAATCCGAAGAAAACAGTAAGAAAACATCAAAGGAAGAATCCGCAAAGGAACAGGAAAGTTCCGTTACGGATGTAGCGTCCATGAAGTTCAATGAATACCGGATCAAAGAAGCGGAAATGACCATATCCCTTCCGGATGAGATGTTTGTTCTGACCAGAGAAATTGACGAAGACGATCCGGTACTGAAAAAGAATAAACTCACCAAAGACGAAGTACTGGATAGCTTTGAAAAGAATAACACCTATCTGAACGCCAGCACAAAAGATTATTCCTATGACGTGACGGTGACCATAATCGAAAACGAAGATACCAAAACCATCGGCAGTCTTTCCGATCTCACCGAAAGCGAACTGCAAAAACTGACGGATAATCTGCTGGAATCCAAAATCTTTACCGGCTGTTCGAAGACGTATTACCAGAATACTCTTTTCCTGACGCTGAACATGGAACAGCAAACCTCCAATACCAATATCAAGGGTTTGCAGGAGTACACCATCATCAAGGGCAGATGTGTCAAAATCATTTTCCAGTCATATACCGGTGATCTGGACGAGATCCAGCGGGATATCTTTACCAGAGTAATGAACAGTGTGGTTTTTGACGGCATCGACCCGGTAGTACAGGAATCCGTCGAAGCCAAAACCGGTATTGAAAATCTGGATATCCGATACATTTATATCATCGTAGCGGCGGCTGTCGGTCTGATTGCCCTGCTGATTATGATCACCGTAGGCGTAAAGTATAAGAAATCCAAAAAGAACCGTGCCGATCATCAGGAAGAAGAAGAGGAAGAAATCGAGATCGATTTTCCGGATAAAAACAAGAATAAAACCACCCGACTGATTCCGGCGGAGGATAAGGCAGCTGAGAAAGACTCCTATGACGCCGTCAATGCCGGCGCCAAAAAGATGACTTTTGAAGATCTCAATGAGACGGATATCAACGCCGGCGCCAAAAAGATGACTTTCCAGGATCTTGAAAAAACCGAACGGATCATCCCCCGTCTGGACGAACAGCAGGAAACGGAAAATACCGTACATGACTTTATCAATGAAAAAATCAGCGTTACGGAAACGCCCGCGGAAAACGACGTCAGCGGCGCAGGGGCAACAGAAGAACTGAACCGCCCCGAAGAACCTGACGGCTATAAAGTCATCCATGCCATAGAATTTGCTGAAACGCCGAGTTATTCCTCACGGTCTTCTTACGCAGGCCGATACGGAGAGCATTCCGGCAGATTCACCTATGATGCGGAACCGACCGAAACCTATGAAGAAAGCCGTTCCTATGATGCGCTTTTCGGCAGCGGCCGCAGCCAATCGGATCCGGTTGAGGAATATCAGGAACCGACAGAAGAACACGACTACCGTCAGACGGACGAGGACGAAGACGAAATCGTATTTGCAGAAAGCGCCGAACCCCGCCGCACCGTCATTGAACAGATCGGCACCGACGCTCAGGATACAGAAACCGTCCGGACCGAAGACACGGATACAGAAACCGATCATGCACCGGAAGAAGAGTCCTGCGAAACCACGGACAATGAATCCGCTCCGGAAACCGGCGACGGATCGGAAACAGAACCGGAAGAATCCGAAGAAGAACTGTCCGCATATGAAAAGCGGTTCGGCAAGAGTCGGACGACACCTCCGGCGACAATCGGTTACGTAGCGGCTTCTCCCGAAATCAATATTGTCAACACCAGTGAAAAACGGACATCCAAATTTGAAAAGCATTTCGGAAAACTGACACCGGCTGTCCCGATGCCTGAGCCGGAGCCTGAGCCGATACCGGAGCCCGTTCCGGAACCTGTTGCAGAGCCTGTAACAGAACCTGCGGCAGTCAGCCCGGTCAGGGAAGAACCCGCCAAACCGGAAACGACCGATGTACCGAAAGCCGCCTCCTCCGGGGGAACGGAATCCATCTTTGCCAGATTACTGGAACGTCTGAAAAATAACCAGCCCACGGAACCCGAACCGGAACCGGAATTCCTGACACAGCCCAAGGAAGAAACAACACCTGAGACGACGGAATCTGCGGAAAAGACAGAGACCGCTCCTGCGGAACCGCAGGAAGCAAAGCCAGTGGATGAGAACGAACCGCTTCCCGATCAGCTCAGCTTTGACGACGAAGTCGTCAGAAACGATACAGAACCCCGTCAGACAGAAAAAGCAGTACCGGAAAAGCCTGCCGCTATCGCAGAAGCTCCCGTCATCAAGGCGGAAGAAAAGCCTGTTGTCGAAGCTCCTGCGGCTCAGACAGAGGCAAAACCTGCTGTAGAAGCTCCCGGAGCTCAGACGGAGAAGAAACCTGCTGTAGAAGTTCCTGTAGCCAAGACAGAGGAAAAAACGGCGGCTATAGAGGCTCCTGCAGCGCAGACGGAAGAACAGCCTGCCGAGAAAGCGGAAGAAAAGGCGCCGGAAAATTCCGACAATGTGATCTACAGTGCGGAAGAGCCGAAAAAGAATACGGATAAAGGCACGATCGAATTAGAGATTTCCAAATCAGCGGACGGCAGTCTTGTCATCGGAGCGCTGAATGAGGTAAGCGGCAAGCCGGTCAACATTGAGATCCGTGACGCTTCTCACTTCAAAGAGGACCGTGACCGTGAAATGGCAGAACTTGGTCTGGAAACCGCAAACGAAAACGAGATCTATAACGCCCATAAAATCGAGAATGACGAGAATCCCTTCATCGTCAAGCCCAAAGAAACCGCACCGGAAGAATCCGTACAGAATACCGGATCACATTCGGATCATAAAACCGCTGCAGTGGTTCAGGAAAGCAAAGAAGAAACCGGTTCCCGGTTTGATAAGCTTTTCGGAGCGGGACGTGATAAGGCAAAGACAGAAACCGTGTCTTCCGATACTACAGGAAAAACGTCATCTGTCAATACGGAAGCACCGAAAGCTTCCCGTCCGGAAGAGGAACTTTCCGCATTTGAAAAGAAATTCGGAAAGACCCCGGCAGCTCCGGCTGTCACTGCGCCGGCAAGCGCTCCGGTAACTCCGGCAGCATCCGCTCCGGCAGTATCCGCCGCAGGAGTTGCGGTCGGAGCGGCGGCAATCGGTACGGCAGCGGCGGCAGGAGCCGCAGCGGTAGCCGCCGTATTTGATAAAGCCAGTGAATCCAAGGGCAAAAAACAGGTAGAAGTGAAGACTTCCCCTGCAGCTCCGGAGACGAAGCCGGAAGCAAGTGCAAAACCGGCAGTAAAGACCGAACCGCAGTCAACCGTCAGACCGACAGTACCTGTTGCAGCAGCTGCAGTACCTGTCACTTCGAAAGCAGCTCCGACAAAGCCGGAAACGGTTGAAGAATTCCTGGACGGCACCAAAGCGGATACGATGGCGGCAGAGACAGAAAAACATGTTTCCAAACGTGATATTTTCGACTTTGAGCGTGATTCCGGCATTATTTTCGAGCACGCCGCACAGAAGCAGAGTCCGGTAATGCCGATGCAGACCGTCTTCACAAGGGTACCGAAACTGGAAAGTGTCAATGCCGAAGAATACCACAAGCAGTATGACGACATGAAGAGCAACATGAGCAAAAATCAGGCATATGCCCAGCGATTCGGCAATGTCAAACCGGTTCAGCCGTTTGTGGAGACACCCAAGCCGATTGCAAAACCCGAACAGCCTGCCAAAGCCGCAGAAGCTCCCGCATCTGCGGAACCGTCAAAAAAATCCAAAAAAAATAAAAACAACAAGTCCCATAAGAATCCGAAAAATACCGAACAGCCAAAGAACAAGCTGAAAGAAGAAGATAAGATCGAATATTACAAAGGCTATGAAGAAAACGCCAGTGATCCCTTTGGCGTAGCAGTAGGCAGCGACGATATTATCATTAAAGATCACAAAAAGAAGAACAATGATTCCGTCGGTACCAGATTCAAGAAATCGATCGGCAAGATTTTCTCGAATGAAGATCCGGAAGGCGAGAACTAAGGGACAACATATATGAGATACGGGTGCAGGACAAATCAGATGCGTCCTGCACTTGTGTTATACAATGACAAATGAATAAAGAGGTGAAGTAATGAACAATATCATGATTGAAAACGTCAGGATCCTGGATCCTGTCAACGGAAAAGATGAAACCGGAACGATCTATATCCGTAACCAACGGTTTTCCGAACCCTTTGCAAAGGACAAGGACACCATTGTCATTGACGGCACAGGCATGACGGCAGTTCCGGGACTGATCGATCTGCACGTACACCTGCGGGATCCCGGTCAGACGGAAAAGGAAGATATTCTCACAGGATGCCGCGCAGCCGCCGCAGGAGGTGTCACACAACTGGCAGCCATGCCGAATACCGTTCCGACCATTGATAGTCCGGAAACCGTACGGTACATTCTGGAGAAAGCGAAAAATGCCGATGCCAAGGTACATATTGTGGGTTCCGTTACAAAGGGACTTCAGGGACACGAGGCAACCGATATCAAAGCGCTCCGTGAAGCCGGTATCAGCGCACTCTCGGACGACGGCAGACCTGTCTTAGACACATCCATTCTGGCAGCCGCAATGAAAACCGCCGCTTCCGCAGAGATTAACATTCCGATTCTGGCGCACTGTGAGGATCCGTATTTAGCAGGCGGTAAAGTCAATGAAGGCAACATATCCGAGACACTCCATGTAAAAGGAATGCCCTGTGCGGCAGAAGATGCCGGCACTGCACGGGAGATTGCCCTTGCAGAAGCATATGGACTGCCGATTCATATCTGCCATGTCAGTACAGCGACTTCAGCCGCAATGATCCGTGATGCGAAAAAGCGAGGTGTTCCGGTTACTGCCGAGACGGCGCCGCATTATCTGATGCTGACGGAACAGGAACTGCTGAAACGTGACGCAGACTATCGGATGAATCCGCCGCTGCGCACGGAAAAAGACAGACAGGCAATGATTCAGGCGCTGTGTGACGGCACCATTGATGCCATTGCCACGGATCATGCACCCCACACTCCACAGGAAAAAGCAGATTTTGTCAATGCGCCGAACGGTTCCATCGGCATGGAAACATCCTTTGCAGCCAGTTATACGGTATTGGTCGAAGGCGGTTATCTCAGTGAAGCCGAGCTGATCCGGAAGATGAGCTGTAACCCTGCGAACATTCTGCGGGTTGACGGCGGAACACTGAATATCGGTGAACCGGCAGATCTCATGCTTTATCGGAAAGAGAACTGGGTGGTAGATCCGGACCGTCTCCACGGAAAATCCCGAAACACACCCTTCAAAGGACTCACACTTTCCGCCAGAGTCAGACTGACCGTTTATCATGGACGAATCGTCTTTGACGACCGCTGACGGAATATCCTGACACATAATGATTTCCGGCGGAACAGCCGCCTGATCAACCATTCAAATTCTTTGAAAATCAATCATTGGAGGAATGAACCATGTCATTTGACAGATTAATTGAAGGAATCAGAAGAACCAACAATCCCACCGTTGCCGGTCTGGATCCGAAACTGGATTTTATTCCGGACTACATCAAGGAAGAAGCCTTTGCTCAATACGGAAAGACCCTGGAAGGCGCCGCAGAAGCATTATTTGTCTTCAATCAGGGACTGATCGACGCCTTATGTGATATTGTTCCGGCAGTAAAACCCCAGGCGGCATATTATGAGATGTATGGCTGGCAGGGCGTAAGAGTTTTGGAAAAAACGATTGCCTACGCCAGAAGCAAGGGAATGTTTGTCATTACCGACGGCAAACGGAATGATATCGGAACCACCATGGAAGCTTATGCCAAGGCGCATCTCGGAACCACAGAGGTTGCCGGCGAGAGCTTTGAAGCGTTCGGAAGCGATGCCCTGACCGTAAACGCCTATCTGGGTACAGACGGTGTAAAACCGGTTCTGAACGTATGTAAAGCACAGGATAAAGGTTTATTTATTCTGGTAAAGACCTCCAATCCGTCTTCTGGCGAATTACAGGACAGAAAGCTGGATGACGATCTGACAATCTACCGCACCATGGGCAATATGTGTGAAAAATGGGGTGAGGAATTACCGGGCAAATACGGTTACTCAGGAGTCGGAGCAGTCGTCGGCGCCACCTATCCGGAGCAGTTAGCCGAACTGAGAAAAGCACTTCCCCACACCTTCTTCCTGGTACCGGGATACGGTGCGCAGGGCGGCGGAGCCAGGGATGTCATGCCTGCCTTTGACGAAAACGGTCTTGGTGCAATCATCAATTCCTCCCGTGGCATCATGTGTGCATGGAAAAAAGAGGAAGGACTTGACCCGAAAGAGTATGCCCAGGCTGCCAGACGGGAAGCAATCCGCATGAGAGACGATATCGCTTCCACTCTATAAAATATACTTCTCACTCGGGGGGACTTTTGCGAAAAAGTCCCCCCGAGACCCCCGAAAACGTACCTGCCATCTTTCTTGTGTCATTTGAAGTCCATACCAAGAACCGAATCTCTCTTCGGCGTTTTGCGTGGCAAAACGTGGCAAGTAAACAGGACTTTTTCGAAAAAGACCCCCGAGACCCCAAAAACGTACCTGCCATCTTTCTTGTGTCAT
>CACYCN010000250.1 GCA_902772895.1 uncultured Ruminococcus sp. | reverse complement strand
AGGAAAAGAGTATATCAGTCAGCCGGAGTTTATCAAGGCGGCAAGACAGGATCAGGAAAAAGCATATCAGGCTGCGATGGACAAAATGTACCAGACGGAGCTGAATGTCAATGAGGTACAGATGGGGGCGGCTCTGAGCGGTCATTATGTCAATGATTTTACGGTTTTCAATCATACGGACAGTATTGATCTGTCAGGTGTTATGAGTCACCCGAACAAGGAGTTGTCTGCAAAGATATTGGGCAACGTCAAGGAATGGCAGAAATGCGGTGCAGTCACCGTAAAGAACGGTGTGGCGAAAATAACACCGGCAGGAAAACAAATGCTGAAATCTGCACAGTTCAAGGCTTCAAGCGTACCCGTTGCAGAACGAGCCGTTTCAAAAGCAGGAGTACCCGGAAAGATCATTGTCGCAACAAAGAAGGTGGTTACAGCCGCCAAAGCTGCCGTGCAGACGCAGGCGGCTGTTGCTTCTAAAACAAGATGATCTCTTGGAGGGGGGTGAAAGAAAAAATATAATCTGTAAATGTACGAACATAAACCGAATCGAAGAAAAAGGAGACTGATGAAAATGGCAGTAAAACTGATCGAAAACGAAAACGGCACTACGACAGAAATGACGTGCAGGCAGGTTAAAAGAGAGCGCAGACTCCGCAAGTTCCGGAAAGCAGCAAGCGTGACCGCTATGACGGCGGCTGTACTTGCTGCTTCTTCTTTGTCAGCGTTTGCGGCGAACACGGAAAATACGACTCCCTCTAACGTTTCTACATCTACCATGAACACGATGATCGACATCATCATGTGGATCGTTCGTATCGCTATCCTTGCGATCGGCGGTGTTCCGGGCCTGGTCAAGATCGTTCAGGGTCAGCAGGAAGAAAATCCCCGTGACAGAAACAACGGTATTGTTTCTGTGGTGATTGCCGGTGTTGCTTTTGCGGCCACATTCGCTATCTCTGCTTTGATCAAGACCTGATCATCGTGAACTTACTTGAAACGGCTCCTGTTGGACTTCCGGCAGGAGCCGTATTTCAAGAGAAAGGAGCAGCCCTATGACGACACGATTGACCAGATATTACAAGTATAAGCAGAACAAAAACAAGATGAAAAGACGTGCGGCGGTCTTAGCCATTATGATGATCGTATTGTCGGTATTTGATTTCTTTTCAAGCAGCATGGTCAGCGCCGCTTCATCTCATTCGACCCGGATCAATGTTTCCTCCGATCAGGTCAAGCAGAACGGAAATATTACCCTGACAGCAGAGGCGATTGAAAACGGAACCACGGTAACAAGCGGATATACCTATCGTTTCCTGTATAACACGGACGGCAGCACCAGCGCATACGCTCTCGGCGGATATTCAAGTAACAGTTGGTATAAATTCAGTCCGGCAGAAATTTCCGGACTGAAAAATTACACCGGACCGGTATTTCTCTTTGCCGACAGTAAAACCGGCAGCACGTCTGTGTGGTCGAAGTATAAAATCGTCAACATTTTGCCAAATGACGAGGAAAGCCTGAAAGTAACAGGTACCGTAACTTCCGCCGGCAGCTATATGGTAGGCGAGAAACTGTTTATTACCATGACAGCTTCGGGCGGCAAATCTCCGTACACCTACAAGTACGAATACGGCAAAGCCGGCGGAACTTACAGCACCTATAAGGATTACACTTCAACTTCTTCCATTACCATGCCGACGGACAGTTGGTCGGCAAATACAGATTATTACATCAAGGTCACGGTCAAGGACAGCGATAACAAGACCTTTTCTTTTCTCTCTGCCGTATCGCTGGCTCCAAAAGTTCTTCCCACCCCGACGATTTCTTCTGTCAGTGTGGCAAGCACCGGAAATGTGGGCGACAAGCTGAAAATCAACTGTAATGCTTCGGGAGGAACAGGAACGTTGCAATACAAGTTTTCCTATATCAATTCAAGCAACAGCGAAAAGACGATCAGAGACTATGCAAACTCTGATAATGCCACATGGGATACGACCGGTTTGTCGGCAGGAAGCTATACCGTCAAGGCTGTTGTCCAAGACAGCAACAACAAAACCTCCAGTCAAAAAGCAACGGTAACTCTCTCCGTTCCTACTCCGACAATCACGACATTCTCTGCACCCGACAGCGCAAGAATCGGAGAAAAGGTCAAACTAAGCTGTGATGCTTCCGGAGGCACCGGGAGTCTGGAATATAAATTCAGCTACATCAATGACAGCAACACCGAAAAAACAATAAAGGATTACAGCAGCTCTGATAATGTAACTTGGGACACAAAAAGCCTGACGGAAGGAAGCTATACGGTCAAGGTCACCGTCAGAGACGGGAACAAGAAAACTGTCAACCGGAAATCTACCATCAGGATCAGCAAAACACCTACGCTGTCTCCGACAATTTCTACCGACCCGAACAACGGAACGATCATCAAAGGAAAAGATATTACTTTTTCCGTTGACACTCATTCCGACGGCAGCGAAAATTTTCCGCCCCAGCCCTATACCTACAAGTTTGAATATCAGAAAACAGGTGAGAGTTCCTATTCACCTTTGAGGTCATACAATGACAGCGAAAAATACAAATATAACACCAAAAATCTCGATGCAGGGGATTACACTCTGAAAGCGACCGTCAAAGACAAAAACGGAAAAGAGTATTCAAAGACCGTCAGATTTACAGTCGAGGTACCGGTGATATCGTTCAGCGTTGACCCCGGCGCAAAGGATTTTTTCACCGGCGGTGACAGCAATAAGGCGGTTATCGAGATCAAGAATGTCAAGGGCGGTATTTCGGACGAGTACGAATACAAATTTGAATATGTCAAATACGGCAGCCTGTCTGACACCACACTTACGCCGCCGACTGATTCATCCGCATGGAAGAAGATCAAGGACTTTTCTTCGGAAAGCTCATCGGATTTCACAGTCAAGAACGACGATGATGCCGGTATCTATGCAGTGCGTGTGTCCGTTCAGAATAAGGGCAACACAAGCAGCAGTCTGATTTACCGTCAGATCATTTCAGGGTATACCGTTAAGGTCAAGGTAAAGCATACTTTGGCAGATGTCAATGCACTGGTGGATAAGTTTGAGACATGGGTACAAAACTCTATGTCCGGAAATATGTTAGAAAAAATTAGAGACTGGTCACCGGCGAATGAAGAATACGAGAATTATCCCTTCAATTACAATGATCTGACGGATGCTTATATTGCTGCTAAAAGCTGCAATACAGACGGCAATAAGGACTATGACACGATATATGCTAACCTTGAATCAGAAATCACAAAGCTTCAAAATTTAATCGATTCAGGTTTCGTTGATCCCGATATGTCTTCTTATTCACCGTTTTATTCAGGTTTTGCAACTTCAACTCTGAAATTATATAAGGAACTTCTGAACGGAGTTACATTTCTGTTTGATTATTGCTGCGGAGAGGAAGGTTCCATCTTTTTCAGTTTTGATTATGACGCAGTAGCGGAAGTAATATTTCCTGTTTTCAAGACATTCGCTTATGCGCTGATCATTATTTTTGCGGGCGTGAACGCTTTAGAAAGCGCCTTGCAGTATGAAATGTTCACTATGCGAGGCGGTGTCAGAATATTGGCAAGATTGACGTTTGCAAAGATCTGGGTAGATATTTCTCTTGTTGTTTGTCAGGCTATCGTATCAATTGCCATAGGCTGGATGTCCGAGATCAGTATTGTTTCAACTGAAATAGCAGATAGTCTCCATTTTGATATGACTTTGCAGCACAGCACTATATGGGGAGTAGGTGTTGTTATTGATTACTTTAACGCTCAGGCGATGACGATAATGATATCGCTGCTGCTT
>CACYCN010000249.1 GCA_902772895.1 uncultured Ruminococcus sp. | reverse complement strand
GACTGGCAAGACGGCCGCTGACCTGTTTGGCAATGGTCAGTTCCCTAACGGAACGGATATTCCGCACACTGCCGCCGGAATAAGTCATTCCGTCAAGACGGTATCCCTTATCGTTCCGATAGTCGACAGTAAAATCTGTCAGGGGGGATTCCGTCAGATAATAAACCCATGCTTTACCGTCATCCGAGTATCTCGGCAGACCGTTCAGCGTCAATTCCGAACCGTTCCAGCTGACACTGACAGGATTTCCTGCCCAGTCAGACAGATCCGTCCGGGAGACAATCTCATTCCGGTTCAGGGTATATTCCGCCAGAAAGCGATCATCAGAAGCGCCTGAACCGATTCTGCGATGCAGGACAAACGTAATTTCGGTATCATCGGGCCATTCATCATTGTCAGTACCCTGCCAGGTTTTAGTAACGGAAAAGCTGGTAACGGCAGGCGAATTGGTAATGGTACCGCCGTCTTCGGCAGCGCCTTCCAGGGCACTGTAACCGGACGGTTCGCAGCTTTGTTCCTTCACCAGATAAGTCAGCAGAACACCGTTTTCGTTATATTTCGGCAGATTCCGGAAAGCGGCTGTCCAGGCTTCTCTCTCACCGTTCTGATCAGATACGCCGTCAAGTTCGATATCGCTGACATTGCTGACCCAGACAGCCTTTTCAGCGTCCGTACCGGGATAAGCATAAAGCCGCATGACGGATTTTGCCCCGGACGGTATCTGACCGTTTTTCGACTGCCATTGTTTTCTGACAGTCACGGATACGTCATCCACCTGATTTCTGATTACCGCCGTATGGTCATCCCCGAATACCGCATAGGACTTTCCGTTTTGCGGATACACCACATGATAACCTTCCGGAGAGGAAATTTCTCTGACCGCATAAACAATACGCTGATCGGAGGTACCCTGCACATACTTCGGCAGATTCCGGAAAACTGCCGTTCCGGGTTTCTCTTCCCCCTGATGATCGGTCTGATGATCCAGGACCACATCCGGCACATCCGGCAGACTGACAAAATTCCCGTTCCGGACCGTTCCCAGTTCCAGCGTCATGGTTTTTCCGACAGGCCAGCTGCCGGCTGCGCCGGACGGACTGATCCATTTCTTTTCAACCGTCAGATCGACCGTTTCCCGGACATAACGATTGGTCAACGTCAGGGTTTTGGTATCATTATCAAGAACATCCTGTTCGGTAATTTCAAATGCCACGCCATAGACCTGCTGAGGATTCCGACCGTTCTCGTCATAGACCGTCACCTGTTGACTGCTGAAGCTGCCGGAACTGCCGGAATCCCATTCAAAACAGCCTTTCCATTGCCAGTCGGGATGGGCGTTCAGAATCTCCTCACTGCCTCGTTCTACCAGCAGATAGCGCCCCGAATCAGACCCTTCTTCCAGATGAAGACCGTCAATCCTGTAACCGCCGTCCTGTGACAGAAGTGTCTGATAACGGATATTGACAAAATTCGGATTGACGATAGTCCGATCGATTCCGTGTTCCCGGATGGTCGTCATGACAGGCATATATTTTTTCTGACCGCCGCTTGTTTTCTGCACATACAGCTGATAGCTCAACTGATTTTTCTCCGTCTCCGACAGTTCGCAATTCCCGTCAAACTTCTTTTTCAGCCGGAACCCGATACTGTCCGGATCATTCTTGACCGTCATGATCTCGTCAGGACGGAAGATAAACTGACTGTAATCGACATCCTCGGTACTTTTGGTAAGGGTGAATTTGTAGCAATAGAAGCTGGCGTTATGCGGATTCTGATAACGGATGATTTCACCGTTATCCGCCGTTCTGACAGGCACCTGAATTTCCCGCAGACCATAGGTCGTATGATATTCGAGATTCAGACCGTGAACGGTATTGGTCAGTTCCACATCGGCATAACCGTCACCGTAGTTTTTCCCGGCAATGGTCAGATTACCGGTCGTAAAGGTAATGATCTTTCCCCGGTCAGGGTTCGGAATTCTTCCCTCACCGGTCGGTGAATACGTATCCGCATAGACCATGGGTTCCCAGTCATTTTCGCTGTTGCCGGAAGCGCCCGGTTTATACCGGAATAACTGGAACACCGCTCCGTTCAGACCGGATTCCATATGTCCTCTCTCATATTTCTTGATAAAGATCGAGGGATTCTGCGCGGAAGATTCGGCAGAACTGTTATAATCCACAGAATCCGTTCTGGTTTTATGATAATGCAGCATCGTCACCGTATTCTCTACGGAAATAGAATCTCCCGGCGGCTGACCACCGGAATTCTGCCGCAGCGGCGCAATCAGTGTTGTTTCATATTCTATGACGACATGGGTTTTGTCCGGAATGATAAACCGACCCACATTCCCCGAAAAGTCATAGGAAACCTGACGGTTTGCGGGTTCCGTATGAATCCGGATCGTCTGAAAGTCCACTGACAGATTGGAACTGTAACGGTCTTCGGCGACAATATCCGCTCCGCCGTTCAGTTCCGACTGATCCCTGTTCAGATCGACCCGGTATTTCAGACCGTATCGATAGATCGGTTTCCTGTCATCTCTCTGTTCAGGAGTACTTCTGGTACCGTCAGTATATTCAATGAACTGTTCGGCATTTTTTTCGATCGGCGTAAAATCATTGAGACTTTTCAGTGCTACTCTTGCCCTGGCTTCTTCCCCACGGCAGGAAGCGGTATTGATGAGAATGGCTTCCCCTGTCGGAGAAGAAGCCGCCATATCTTCAATGATTTTCAAAGCCGCCTCATCCTTCGGTACCAGCCAGTATTCTACTCCATAGAACTTATAGTACCGATGATTCTGATCTTTGGGAATCTGATGAAAGGTAAAACGGACGCCGGTATCGGTCATTTCCTGTGACAGGATATGATCGGGATCTTCGTCCAGCCTCAGACAGGTACCAAGTTCCGGTTTGATCCAGTCAAACTCATTGATACCCCCATATTTTGTATAGAACCAGTTATCCCAGGAGTTCGCAACGCCTCCGTTCAGAAAGTCCCTTTCAGACATCTGTCTGTCGGAATGAGGTTCATAGAGCTGAAAAATCCGGGTATCAAAACAGTCATCGATCACCAGCGGGGTATCGGAATCGACGCCGCATACCAGCACCTGATAATAATAAACCGGATAGATTCTGCCGTTACGCACCATATTCGTTTCCTTGGAAGTGGCAGCGGAAGCATCCCTCAATACCCGTTTATAGACACCGATCGGATATGGTGCGATCTTTGCTACGTCATAGACGCCCTCAATATCCGCCCAATTCAGGTGTTCATAATACCAGGTACTGTTATCCCATCGGTTGATATTCTGTTGTTTGGCTTGCTGAGCCCATTCCTCCGGAAACTTTG
>CACYCN010000248.1 GCA_902772895.1 uncultured Ruminococcus sp. | reverse complement strand
GCAACACCTACCGATTTGTTTGCCGATCTCAAAGACGTGATGCCCGGCGATCATCTCACCCAGAAAATTACGGTAAAAAACGATATCAGCAATAACGTGAAAGCCAAAATCTATCTGCGTTCCTATTATCCGGACGATGATTCACAGGATTTTCTCCGACAGCTCAGCCTGACGCTTCGTCTGACGGATCAGAATGATATGGCATATATGTTCAGTTCCGCAGGAACCCTGACATCAGCGAATGATGGCTGGATCGAACTGGGAACCCTGTATTCCGGCGGAGTGGTCAATTTAGCGCTTGACCTGGATGTACCGACATCGCTTGGCAATGAATACAGCAGCCGTCTGGGGCATGTGATATGGGAGTTCAAGGTGGAGGAACAGACGCCGTCACCGGACGATCCGACACCGCCGAAAACGGGTGATCATTCGATATGGCCGGTCTATGCGCTGACAGCGGGCAGTATCGCATGCGTGGTCATCATGCTGCTGATTACGAAAAAAAAGAAGTCGGAAGAATGAGTCCGGCAAAGGAGGGAAAAGCATGACAACAACCAAAAAACCGTACAAGAGGATTGCTTTATCCCTCAGTATGATTCTTTTGATGGTATGGGCGATGCTTGGCACCAGTGCTTCGCTGGCATGGTTCAAGGACACTTCCAATGAACTGCACAATATTTTCCATTTCGGAGATTTTAATATCGAAGTATCCTATCAAACGGAGAGCGGCGATTACGAGTTAGTGAAAAGTGACACGGTCATATTCAATGACGAAGATTTATATGAACCCGGCTATGTAAAGATCCAGTATCTGAAAATCGAGAATAAAGGCACAAAGGCAGTCAATATCCAGACAGGTGTGAACATTACCAGTTGTACGCTTGGAATCAACGTCTATGGGGAAGAGTTCAGCCTGAAGGATTATATCCGATATGGCGTGATCTATGCGGATGACGAAAGCGAACTGGACAGCCGGTTAGCTGACCGTGATCTGGCAAAGCAGGTAGCGGTGGATCCCTTTGATGATTACGCATCAGAAGTGATGTCACTGGATGCCGCCGGTACAAAATATATGGCGATCATCCTGCGGATGCCCGAGGAAGTCGGCAATGAAGCGAACTATCAGTTTAATGTAGTGCCGACGATTGAGTTCGGTATTACCGTCAAAGCCGATCAGAAAATCAACTAAAGAAAAAAGGTCGACAGAGACCTGAAAGGAGGTGCCGCATGAGAGCATTTTATCAGAAGTATTTCGGGATCAATGAAAACGAACGGATCAGTGACCGAAAAATGCTGAACCGTATCATCATGACCGTCATTGTTGTCGTTGTATGTCTTGGTCTCATGAGCATGACGGCACTGGCTTTCTTCTCCTCAAGTGTGAAAACGGGTGAGAATGTCGTTTCATCGGCGACCTTCTATGTGACGGCTACGGTAAATGATATTACGGAAACTACCCCGACACCTGTAAACGTAGTGGGTAATCATTATCAAAAGAGTGTGACCTTACCGGCAAGTAACACCGTAAAGACTTATGAATTCAAGTTGGAAAAAGCGGCAGATGCCGATGCGGATACAGGTTATTGTATCATCAAAATCGGTGATAAGACTTACTATACAAAGCAGTTAGGAACCGGACTTCTGGAAGGTGAAACTCCGGTAGACAGACCGTCAATCACATTTAAACTGAAGATCCAGAACAGCAGCAGCCAGACAGTAGAGATAGATTCCTGCTGGGGAACGTACTCCGGAACGCCTGTTCTGGCAGAAAATGAAGAAATTAACCTGACAACAAACCCCTGATGAAACCACACAGTGGCAGTGCTGTATCGATTCGTTAATCCTGTAAAAGGAACGTGATCGGATCAAAGACCGGATGGAGGTATGACAAATGCGTGAAAAGCTGATGAAACTCATTCATACAAAGAAAACTCCCTTATTCTGGAGCATCCTTTGTATGATGCTGTGCTGTTCGCTTTTAGTCGGAACAACATTTGCTTGGTTCACGGATTCTGTCAGCTCCGGTACCAGTCATATCCAACCCGGTACGCTGGAAGTTGGTCTGGCTTATCGCACCGTCAGAACGGAAAATAATACAACGACAATTTCCGCATGGGCGGACGCTGAAAGTAAAACAGACATTCTTCCCACGTCGTTTGAGCCTGGGGATGTTTCGCTTACATTATTTAAAGTAGAGAATCTGGGCAACCTTTCCTTGCAGTATCAGTTAGCTTTAATGAAAAGCAGTGAAAGCAAGGGAGTCAATGTATTGGGAGAAGAATATTTTCTTTCCGATTATCTGAGCTTTGACTGGGTGGTTCTGAGTGAAGAGACTGCCATCAAAAAGTCGGAGGCGTTGTCTTCCACAGAAACTTCGGACTTCACCAATGAAAAAGTATTGAAACTCATCGGTAATTCTCCGATCTATGGTTTTGGTGTTCAGCATACGGTCGAGGATGTCATGACCGTGACAGATAAGAATGCAGTGGTGGCACTGGTCATTACCATGCCTTCGAATGTGGGAATGGCTGCCATGTATGACGCTACGAAGGATAAACCCTCTCTGTCGCTGGACTTTAAGTTAGCTGCCACGCAGTATGAAGGTGAAAGAGATTCCTTTGGCACAGATTATGACAGCGCTGCTGCCAAACAGATTAACTGGCGTGCCATGACAACGGTCAGCAATCAGATTGCCAGCGGCATGAAGATTTATCAGGAGGGAACCGGTGCACCCGCAGGAACAGAAATCCTGAGTGTTACCGGAACCAAGCCGGTTACCGGTTATCTGGTAGCATCTATCAGTAATTCACCGGTCAACTTTGCGGTTGAATCAGGAGTGACCTATCAGTCGTATAATCTTTCCGTTCTGGACGAAAACGGAAATGTCATAGAAGATACCTATACGGTTCGGATTTATGTCGGTAAGAACCTTTCGGATTGTAAGCTTTATCATAACGGTAATCCTGTCGGTAACAACGACCCTGACGTGACCGATATGAATTATAATTCCACAACCGGCTATCTGACCTTTAAGACAACGAAGTTCAGTATCTATACATTTGCCTCGAAGGGCGCAGTGGCATCGGTTGACGGAAAGACCTATTCCACGTTTGAAGAAGCCCTGAATGCCGGTCTGAAAAGCGGCAAGCCTGTCGTTATGCAGGCAAAGGTCACCGGATGGAACCAGCAGATCGTGGTTACGGACGATAAGTCTCTGACGATTGATCTGAACGGCTGTCAGCTTGTTTCTTCCCTGCGCAAGGACGCCAACAAGCTGTTGCTGAACAAGGGAACCTTCACGCTGACGGACAGTTCCGAAGCCCGGAATGGTCTTTGGAAGATCACAGTTCCGGTAGAAGCCGATCTGAATGGCATCATGGAATCGAGCGGTCGGATGACACTGGAGAACGGTACGATTGATGTTACAGTGAACGCTGACAAGGATGGAAATGTATCTGTTGTTCAATCCTTTGGCGATCTGACCATCAATCAGGCAGCGATCAAAGCAGTGATTGAGAGTGAAACAAAGCGTGCAGGCAACTATATTGCCGTCAGAATGACCGGCGAAAATAAGACGCTTTCGATGAAAGACAGCTCGGTAACCCTGGAGAGCAGATTCGGCACACTCTATGGAGTTTATGCAGAAAAGACTTCCCGGGTTTCAGCAGAGTCCTGTACTGTCAAGGTCAATCACAATCTTGCCAATGCCGGCGCGGCATATGGTATGGTTATGGCAGATTCCGTGACCGGTTCCGTCAAGGAAATCACATTGAATGTCAGGACAGCTGATACGGACAGTCAGACAACAGAGTATGCAGATGCCTACGGTCTTGTTTTAAGTACAAAGAAGCACTTCACGGTAGATGGTCTGAAGGCTGCTGTCAATGCCGGGACATCATCGCAGAAGATGTATGGCGTTCAATATTTCGGCGGCAGTGCGGAACTGAAAAATATGGAGATTGTCATGACCGGCAAAGCTGCGCAGATGACCGGCGCCGGTTTACAGTTGAACCCATTAGATGGTTCCGATTCTTCTACGGTTATGATTGACAAATGTTCGGTGACTTGTGATGTTTCCGGAGTGACAGGACTGGAAAATTCTTTAACGAATCTGAAACTGAAAGGCAATGTCAGTCTGAACAGTAAAGGCATCGGTATCCGGAATAACGGTACCATTGAACAGGATAATTTAACGCTCGAGATTCAGACCGTCAATGATTCCTGTCTGGTCAATTCCGGTACGATTGGAGCGTTACGCGGCATTTTTAAGATGAAAGGAAATGAAACAAAAGAGAATGCTGCTGTGATTGACAATAGCGGAACCCTGACTCTGAATAATGTGACAGTAGAGTATCTGGGAAGCAAGTCCGGTATGGGTCTGTGTAATCGTGGAACCATGAATGTCAGTGGTTATGCCATCGATGTACACGGCAAAGGGGATTGCTGCGGTATTTCCAATGAAGCAAGTGGTAACCTGACTTTAGGTACCGGTAATCGTATCTTTGTCAAATCAGACGATCAGAATGTTGCGTTATTATTGCGTAATGAAAATTCTACATTTACAAATAACTCGGGAATTGAGGAAGATTTGTTAGTTAAATCTGATGCTCGTGAGAGTTCCTGGACGAAAAATTCGTAAAGAAACAGACAGCCGTTGTTCACGGTAATATTGAGAGGTTGGAGAGGTGCATAAGCATGAGGGATCAGAAAACGAAACCGGTTACAAAAAAAGCCCTGCTGTTAAGTGTGCTTTCTATGTTGGTAACAGCGTCCATGCTGGTAGGTTCATCGTTTGCATGGTTCACAGACAGTGTTACTTCATCGGGTAACCGGATTGTCAGCGGTAAGCTGGATGTAGAGCTGGAATACCGGGTTCCCCAGGAAGACAGTAGTTTTACACCATGGGAGAATGCAGAAGGTGTTGACAATATTCTGGATGCGGACGCATTATATGAACCGGGTTATGTCAGCCTGACGCTTTTAAAGGTTAAAAATGCCGGAACACTTGCGATGAAGTACCAGATCGCTGCCGTTAAGGTCAGTGAGACAAGCGGAATCAACGACAATAACGAAAGTTTTAAAATTTCTGATTATATCGCTTTCAAATTTGTCAAGCTGACTAATAGCACCACCATTACGAAGACGGTTGCAGATCAGCAACAACTGACAACTGCCAATATTACCCGTGAAGATGCGAAAGCATTGGTCGGATCAGAACCTGCTCTTGGATTTGCTAACCAGAATATGGTCGAGGCGGTTCTGGCCGGTGAGGATAACAAGGAAGATATCATTGCTTTCGTAGCATATATGCCGGAAACTGTCGGCAATGCAGCAAAATATAAAGTTGGCACCACGCCGCCTGAACTCAGGTTTGATTTCAAGGTAGTCGCTACCCAGTATTCTTCTGAGCGTGACTCTTTTGATGAATACTATGACGAGAAGGCATACTCACCTGACTGGAATGTCTATCAGTACATCAAGGGTGATATCGCAAACGGACTTTCTGCCTATGATAATACCGGCCGTGAGGTAGTCAGAGTGCAGGGTACAACAACGAAAGCCGTGACCTTGCGTGTTTCGGAGTGCAATACACCGGTTGGCTTCGGTATCCAGTCGGGTACGACCTATACTTCCTATGATATCTCGGTTCAGGATGATAACGGCACAACGCCGGTTGATAATTATACCGTTCAGATGTATATCGGCACGAATCTGCCCGATACCGTTACCATGTATCATAATGGTACAGCAATGGATTCCGCATCTTATAGATATGATTCAACCACTGGTTATGTTACGTTTACCACCACCAGTTTCAGCACGTTTACGGCGGCTACTGCAGGGGTAGTTGCGAAGGTAGGAGAAACTTGGTTCAGCAGTTTGAAGGAGGTATTTGATAAAATCAATTCCGGTACTCTGGCAAGCGGTTCTACTGTAACAGTTACTTCAAAGAAAAATGTTTTAGATAAGACATTAATTCTTGGTGTCGGTAAGGAAGCAATTCTTGATCTTAACGGCTGTGTCTCAGTGACATCTGTTAATAGCGCAATTCAGAATAGAGGAATCCTGACAATAAAGGATGATTCAAAGAATGGCTCCGGTGTTGTTACTTCTGATGGAGCATTTGTTCTCCAGGCTGATGCCAATAATACATTGACAGTTGTTGAAAACAGTGGTACTCTTACCCTTGAGAGCGGCAAGATTGAATCAAAACCTGAATCCGTGAAACTGTATCGATCGTTTTCCCTATTCAGGCGGCGGGTTTGCGTCAGCAAGCCGCCTTTGCATGAAATCAGAGT
>CACYCN010000247.1 GCA_902772895.1 uncultured Ruminococcus sp. | reverse complement strand
TGGACCCCCGAAAGCTATGTTTTCCTGCTTTTGTGTGTCATTTGTAGTCTGTTACAAGAGCCGACACACTTACGGCGTTTCGTGCGGCGAAACGTGGAAAGTTACGGGACTTTCAAGTGACGGGAGCGCAGGCTCTGCGCCCTTTGTTTTCAAACAACGGGTTTCCCCCAGAGGACTTCCCGGGCAAAGTTGATTTCCGTGGGTTTCATGCGAAGGGGCTTGATAAAAGGGGGGAAGTGTGGTATACTTTGGGAGAATTAGGGAAAGTCAGCCGAATAATGAAGAAACCGGTTGTCTGAAAAAGGGTTTCTGGTTTGTGGGAGAAAGAGAAAGCCGGTATTTAGGAAGGGAATCTTCCGGAGAAGTACCTGAGAAGAGAAAGGCTGACGGAGGAAGAAAGGAGAGGGTCGTATGAAAAAATGGATGATTGGTATGATAGCGGCGGCTATGGCAGCGGCAGTTTGTTTTGGTGGTTGTCAGAACCAGGAAAACAAGAGCAGTGAGCAGTCTTCCCAAAAGGAAAGCTCCGTGGAATCGTCAATGCAATCGTCGGTGGAAAGTCAGACGCAGAGCAGTAATGAAGAGGGAGATCCTTCTTTTGAGGAGCAGTCGTTTGAGTTGCCGGCAGAGGAAAGCAGTCTGTCAGAAGATCCGGAAGAATCTGATGTATCGGGTGAAAAGAAGTCTTCTTCTGACGAGGATTCGAAAAAGGAATCTTCAGAGGAACCCGCTTATTATTTTGATGACGAACAGATCGTCACGGATTATCATACGGCAGAGGTATTTACCGATGACGCAGCGTTCAATGAACTGTTTGCAGCCAATGAACTTGACGCTGCCTATATGACTGAGAGCAAGGAACTGACCAATGTTGCCGATATGAGAAATCTTGCCATCACCTATGGCGAGAAATGGAGAGAAGAAGTCGATAACGCTTACAATCAGCTTTTTGATCTTCTGAGTGATAATTCTGCCGAACAGGACAAGCTGATCACATCCCAACAGCAATGGGTTGCCTCGATCGAAGAAACGGAGAGCAGTTTCCGGACAGAAGCGGAATCGGAAGGTACCTATGGACTGTTGGCGGCTGATACGGCAATGATGAACTACTTCAAGAGCAGAGCGGCTGTCCTCTATCATCAGATTTATCTGCTTACGGGCAGCTTCATCCTGAAATAATCAATGGGAGTTACTGATGCCATGAGAATCAAAACATTACCCCGGATCATAGCGCTTTTTTTGCTGGTGATCATAGCATTGAGTTCCGGCGGTTGCCGTCTGGATACGATTCAGCACAATAATGACTATGTTGCTTCAGTGAAGAGGCTGGTCGATGACGTGGTGAAAGATACCAGAGAGATCAAAACCTTCCGGGAAACCTTCAATTGTCGTGAAACAGAGCCGTCAAAGCAATATATTTCTGTCATGGATTCGCTGTGCGATTCCTTCCAGCAGATTCTCAAGCTGCAGGCGACAAATGAATTTGATGACTATGACAATCAACTGAAAGAATCCGCAAAACAAGCATTACAGGAGATATCTCAGTTAAAAAGTCTGACAAGCTATTCCGTAGAGACAGGTGACGATACTTTCTATCAGAATGACGTCAAGGAACTGTATCAGGCCTATGAGTTCAGCTATGAAAATCTGAAAGATCTTTCGGCGCAGATCCAGACATACTGGCGCAATGCCTGACGGGAAGTTCTTTCAGCGGGATATTCCGAGAGTTTTCCATACGCCGTAAAACAATACGAAGTTAATCAGAAAAAAGCAGTTCCGGTATAAGATTGGACTGTAGTCTGACGAAAGAATGGTCAGGATAGAACGAGAAAACCAAACTGAATCTATGAGACGGACGGTTCCCTTCGGGGAACCGTTTTTTGATGCCGGAAACAAGCTGCATAAGGGGTGGATGACAGAAAATATAAGTGCAACTTTTAAAACAAAACTTGCACAGTGTAGTAAATAAAATGCAAAAAAATCAAAATATATAGCAAAAATGAATATTTGTTAAAAATTTATGCAACTTTCTATTGACAATCCTGCAAGCACCCATTATAATAATCGATGTAAAAGATATCAAATAATTTCTGCATATCTTCAGGAAGAAATGGAATGAGAAAGGAAGATCCTTTATGAATCAAAGCCACAACACCTTGTACGATCCGAGTTTTGAGCATGATAACTGCGGAATCGGAGCGGTTGTCAATATCAAGGGAATCAAATCCCATGCCACAGTGGAGAATGCGCTGACGATTGTGGAGACCCTGGAACACCGCGCCGGAAAAGATGCGGAGGGAAAGACAGGTGACGGTGTCGGAATTCTGCTGCAGATTTCACACAAATTCTTTCACAGAGTGGCAGAGGAACAGGGAATTCCGATCGGCGGAGAACGGGATTATGCGGTAGGAATGTTTTTCTTCCCGCAGAACGAACTGAGAAGAAATCAGGCTAAAAAAATGTTCGAAATCATTGCCGAAAAAGAAGGCCTGGAGGTTGTCGGCTGGCGAGAGGTACCGTCCTGTCCGGAGGTACTGGGAGCCAAGGCGCTGGCATGTATGCCGAATATCCAGCAATGTTTCATTACCCGTCCGGAGGGCATCAAAAAGGGAATTGACTTTGACCGTAAACTGTATGTGGCGAGAAGATTCTTTGAACAGAGTAATGAAGATACCTATGTGGTATCCCTGTCCTGCCGGACGATCGTATATAAAGGTATGTTTCTGGTCGGTGATCTGCGCAGTTTCTTCAATGACCTGCGTGATCCGGACTATGAATCGGCGATTGCGCTGGTTCACAGCCGTTTTTCAACCAATACCTTCCCCAGCTGGCAGAAGGCGCATCCGAACCGGATGATCGTACATAACGGTGAGATCAACACCATCCGGGGCAATGCGGATAAAATGCTGGCACGTGAAGAGACAATGGGTTCCGAACCGCTGATGGGGGAACTGGATAAGGTGATCCCGGTAGTCAATACGGAGGGATCCGATTCGGCAATGCTGGATAATACGTTAGAGTTTCTGGTGATGAGCGGAATGGATCTGCCGTTGGCGGTAATGATTACGATTCCCGAACCGTGGGACAATAACCATGCCATGAGCCAGAAAAAACGGGATTTCTATCAATATTATGCGACCATGATGGAACCGTGGGACGGTCCTGCATCGATACTGTTTTCTGACGGTGATATCATGGGTGCGGTACTGGATCGTAACGGTCTGCGTCCGTCCCGTTACTATATTACGGATGACGATCATCTGATTCTGTCCTCGGAGGTCGGCGCATTGCCGGTACCGCCGGAGAAGATTGTTTGTAAGGAACGTCTGCATCCCGGCAAGATGCTGCTGGTGGATACGGTACAGGGACGTCTGATCGATGATGACGAGATCAAGGAACAGTATGCGTCCCGTCAGCCCTATGGTGAGTGGCTGGATGCCAACCTGATCCGTCTGAAATATCTCAAGGTGCCGAACGCAAAGGTCGAGGAACATCCCCGGGCAGAAAAACGCCGTTTACAAAAAGCATTCGGCTATACCTATGAAGATGTGATGACAACCATTCTGCCGATGGCACAGAACGGTGCAGAACCGATTGCCGCTATGGGCAGCGATAAGCCGCCGGCAGTTCTGTCCCGACAACCCCAGCCGTTGTTTGATTATTTCAAACAGATTTTTGCGCAGGTAACGAATCCGCCGATTGATGCGATCCGTGAAGAGATCGTCACTTCTACTACGATCTATATCGGTGAGGACGGCAATATCTTAGAGGAAAAACCGGATAACTGTAAGGTCATTAAGGTCGTGAACCCGATTCTGACTTCTACCGGTATTCTGAAGCTGAAAAAAATGAATATCTCCGGCTTCAAGGTTGCCGTCATCCCCATGCTTTATTATAAAAACACCCGGCTCAGTAAGGCAATCAAGCGTCTGTTTATCGAAGCGGATAAAGCGTATAATAACGGAGCCAATATTCTGATCCTGTCCGACAGAGGTGTGGATGAGAACCATCTGGCGATACCGTCATTATTAGCGGTTTCGGCACTGCATCAGCATCTGGTTGCCACTAAGCGCAGAACATCTCTTTCTATCGTATTGGAGAGCGGTGAACCCAGAGAGGTACATCATTTTGCCACACTGCTTGCCTATGGCGCCAGCGCCATCAATCCCTATTTAGCGCTGGAGACCATTCATGAACTCATTCATGATGATCTGCTGGATAAGGATTACTATGCCGCCGTCAATGACTATAATGACGCCGTATTACACGGTATCGTGAAGATTGCCTCCAAGATGGGTATTTCAACGCTGCAGTCCTATCAGGGTTCCAAAATCTTTGAAGCGATCGGTCTCAGCCGGGAACTGATTGATGAATATTTTACCGGTACCGTCAGCCGGATCGGCGGGATCACCTTAGAGGATATAGAAAAGAATGTAGATCGTCTGCATACTGCCGCCTTTGATCCGCTGGGACTCAGTACAGATGCCGATCTTGTTTCCAGAGGCGGTCATCAGAGCCGCAGCGGAAAGGAAGAACATCTCTATAATCCGAGAACCATCCATGCGCTGCAGGCGGCAACCCGACAAAATGACTATCGGATTTATCAGCAATATTCCGCCATGCTGAATGAAGAAATGGCTCCTGTCAGCATTCGCGGACTGCTTGATTTCAAATATGCGGAGGAACCGCTGCCGCTTGATGAAGTGGAGAGTGTTGACAGCATTGTCCGCCGCTTCAAGACAGGCGCCATGTCCTACGGTTCTATCTCGCAGGAAGCTCATGAAGCATTGGCATTGGCAATGAACCGTATCGGCGGCAGGTCCAATTCCGGTGAGGGCGGCGAAAGTCTGGAACGTCTCAAAACCAGAGGAACGGAGGAAAACCGCTGTTCTGCGATCAAGCAGGTAGCGTCAGGCCGGTTCGGTGTGACATCCCGCTATCTGAACTCCGCCGACGAACTGCAGATCAAGATGGCACAGGGGGCAAAGCCCGGTGAAGGCGGTCATCTGCCCGGTAAGAAGGTCTATCCCTGGATCGCCGCTACCCGTCATTCTACCCCCGGTGTTTCCCTGATTTCACCGCCGCCGCATCATGATATCTATTCGATCGAAGATCTGGCGCAATTGATCTATGATCTGAAAAATGCCAATAAACAGGCAAGAATTTCCGTCAAGTTAGTGTCCGAAGCCGGTGTAGGAACCGTAGCAGCCGGTGTTGCCAAAGCCGGCGCACAGGTGATTCTGATCTCCGGTTATGACGGCGGTACGGGTGCGGCTCCGAGAAGTTCCATCTATAACGCCGGACTTCCGTGGGAACTGGGACTGGCGGAAGCGCATCAGACATTGCTGCTCAATGGCCTGAGAGATAAGGTCGTTATTGAAACCGACGGTAAATTGATGACAGGACGTGACGTTGCCGTTGCAGCCATCCTTGGCGCAGAGGAATTCGGATTTGCTACCGCACCGCTGGTTACTCTTGGCTGCGCGATGATGCGTGTCTGTAATCTGGATACCTGTCCGTTCGGTGTGGCAACCCAGAATCCTGAGCTGAGAAAGCGTTTTATGGGTAAACCGGAATATGTTGTCAACTTCATGCACTTTGTGGCGCAGGAACTGCGGGAATATATGGCTAAGCTCGGTGTCCGTACCGTGGATGAACTGGTCGGCAGAACCGATCTGCTGAAAAAACGGGATCATGTGGATGAACGTGGAGAAAAGATTGACGTTTCCGCTCTGCTGCATCATGAAGGGGAATATCAGACCATCCGCTATCATGAGAAAAATCCCTATGACTTCCAACTGTCCGAAACAGTGGATGAAAAGGTACTCGAAAAGAAATTCAGTAAGGCGTTCCGCAGCGGCGAACCCAAAACGATTGAAATTACCATTAAAAATACCGATCGTTCTCTCGGAACGGCATTTGGCTCCGAGATTACGAAAAAATATGACGATACTCTTCCCGAAGATACCTATCGTGTCATCTGTAACGGCGCCGGCGGGCAAAGTTTCGGTGCCTTTATCCCGAAGGGTCTGACACTGGAACTCCGTGGCGACAGTAATGACTATTTCGGCAAGGGATTGTCAGGCGGTAAGCTGATTGTCTATCCGCCGGAGGGCAGCCGCTTTAAGGCGGAGGAAAATATTATTATCGGTAATGTGGCGCTTTATGGCGCTACCAGCGGCAAAGCTTTTATCAACGGTGTGGCAGGTGAGCGTTTCTGTGTCAGAAACTCCGGTGCGGAAGCCGTTGTAGAGGGTGTCGGTGAACATGGCTGTGAATATATGACCGGCGGTACCGTCGTCATTCTCGGCAGAACCGGCAATAACTTTGCGGCAGGTATGTCCGGCGGTGTTGCCTATGTGCTCGATGAACACCATCATTTATATAAGCGTCTGAATAAGGAACTGGTCGAGTGCGGTGCCGTGACCGAACGGAGAGATATCGATAAACTCAGAAGTATGATTGCCGAACATACGGCGGCAACCGGTTCTCAGAAGGGTCAGGAAATTCTGAATCACTTTGAGGACTATCTCCCGAAGTTCAAGAAGGTGATCCCCCAGGATTACCGGATCATTACCGAAGCAATTGAGGAAAAGGAAAACCGTGGGATCGAAAAGGAACAGGCTAAGATCGAAGCCTTTTATGAGTTGATCCAATCCAGATAAGAGGAGAGAATGATGATGGGAAATCCCAATGGATTTATGGAATATGAACGCAAGGACGCTGCAGCGTTTCCGATCAGGATGAGGATCGACAATTATAATGAATTCCATACCCCGCTCTCTCAGCGGGAACAGAAACAGCAAGGGGAAAGATGTATGGACTGCGGCGTTCCCTTCTGTCAGTCGGGGATGATGATCGGCGGAATGCTTTCGGGCTGTCCGCTTAATAATCTCATCCCGGAATGGAATCATCTGGTCAGTCTGGGTGCCTGGAAACAGGCGTATGCCCGTCTGAAAATGACCAATAATTTTCCGGAATTCACTTCCCGGGTATGTCCGGCGCTGTGTGAAAAAGCCTGCACCTGCGGCGCTAACGGTGATCCGGTGACGGTTCGTGCCAATGAATACAGTGTGATCGAAACGGCATATGCCGAAGGCTATGCCGCTGCGCAGCCGCCTCAGGTACGTACCGGGAAGAAAATTGCCGTTATCGGTTCGGGTCCTTCCGGTCTGGCAGCGGCGGATCAGCTGAACCGCCGCGGTCATCTTGTGACCGTCTATGAACGTTCGGATCGTGTGGGCGGTCTGCTGATGTACGGGATCCCGAATATGAAACTCGAAAAACATATCGTTGACCGTAAAATCAATATCATGAAACAAGAGGGCGTGACCTTTGTCACAAGTGTCAATGTCGGCGTTGATATCAGCGCCCAGGAACTGCTCTCACAGTATGACAGGATCATCCTTGCCTGCGGGGCATCTCATCCCCGTGATATCCAGGCGCCCGGACGGGATGCCGAAGGAATTTACTTTGCGGTTGATTTCCTGCGCTCTACTACCAAAGCGTTACTTGACTGTCAGATGGCAGAAGGAAGCTATCTCAGTGCCAAAGATAAAAACGTTATCGTGATCGGCGGCGGTGATACCGGTAATGACTGTGTCGGAACCTGTGTGCGTCATGGCGCAAAAAGTATCATGCAGCTTGAAATGATGCCCAAACTGCCGGATCATCGTACGGAAAATAATCCGTGGCCTGAGTGGCCGAGGGTCTGTAAGACCGATTACGGTCAGGAAGAAGCCGCTGAAGTTTATGGCAGTGATCCGAGAGTGTATCAGACTACCGTTAAGGAATTCCTGAAAGATGAAAACGGCAGACTCTGCGGAGTCGTTCTGGTGAAGCTTGAATCCAGACGGGATGAGTCAACCGGCAGATTGTCCATGCAGCCTGTGGAAGGCAGTGAATATACCGTTGATGCGGAACTCGTACTGATTGCTGCCGGATTCCTGGGCAGTGAAAACTATGTGACAAATGCGTTTGGCGTGGAAGTGGATGGCAGAACCAATGTCGCAGCTAAGGATCATACGCATAGAACCAGTGTGGATCATATCTATACCGCCGGTGATATGCATATCGGTCAGTCTCTGGTTGTTCGTGCCATCCGGGAAGGCAGGGACTGCGCCCGTGAAGTGGACGAAGATCTGATGGGTTATACGAATCTGTCCTGAACAGGAGGGAAAAGGATGAAAATCAATCATCATTTTGACGAAATGGTGCCGAATTATCTGTTTGCGGATGTGGCTCGCAAAACCAATGAATTTGCCGCCGCTCATCCGGATATGACAATCATTCGGCTGGGAATCGGAGATGTGACTCTGCCTCTGGCACCCGTTGTGGTGGATGCTCTGAAACAGGGCAGTGAGGATCTTCGTCATCAGAATACTTTCCGCGGTTATCCCGATTATGAGGGTTATGAGTTTCTGCGTAATGCCATTGCACAGTATTATCAAGGTTTTGGCGTGACCGTTCACCCGGATGAGGTGTTTGTTTCGGATGGCGCCAAGTCTGACTGCGGCAATGTCGGCGATATTTTCAGCCAGGATAATACGGTTTTGATTCCCGATCCGGTATATCCTGTTTATGTGGATGCCAATATCATGGCGGGGCGTAAAATTCTTTATGCGGCTGCCGGAAGGGATAATCATTTTCTTGCCATGCCTGATCCTGATGTCAGAGCGGATATTATTTATCTTTGTTCGCCGAATAATCCTACCGGTGCTGCTTATTCTGCGGAACAGTTACAGGAATGGGTGAATTATGCCCTTGAAAACGATGCCATTATTCTCTATGACGCCGCCTATGAAGCCTTTATCCGTGATGATCTGCCCCGTTCGATCTACAGCATTGACGGTGCCCGCCGATGTGCGATTGAATTATGTTCTCTCTCCAAAACGGCGGGTTTTACAGGGACACGCTGCGGCTATACCGTGATTCCCCGGGAACTGAAACGTGAAGGACAGAGTCTTCATGCTTTGTGGTACCGTCGTCAGGCGACCAAGTTCAATGGTGTTTCCTGGCCGGTTCAGTGTGCGGCGGCGGCTGTCTTTACGCCGGAAGGTCAGCGTCAGTGCCGTGAAAACCTCGATTATTATCACCGTAATGCCGAAATGATCGCTTCTGCTTTGGATGAACTGGGAATTTATTATACCGGCGGCAAGAATTCACCGTATATCTGGATGGAGTGTCCCGATCATATGGGAAGCTGGGAGTTCTTTGATTATCTCCTGCACAATGCCGCTGTAGTCGGTACACCCGGCGAAGGCTTTGGTGAACAGGGTAAAGGTTATTTCCGCCTCACTTCCTTCAATTCTCACGAAAAAACCGCAGAAGCCGTTGATCGCATGAAACGTCTTCTGTCCTGATCTCTCCCGGGCTCTGCCCTGGCAGGGACTCTGTCCCTGCACCCCGCTGGGGGCGTGAGCCCCCAGACCCGCGTGTTCGCGACCCGCTCGCTGCGCTTCGCTTACTTCTATGGATATCTTCCGCTTCCGTTCCCGCGGTTCT
>CACYCN010000246.1 GCA_902772895.1 uncultured Ruminococcus sp. | reverse complement strand
CTCCGGATATCTTTTCCAAGAATGTCCGATCTGATATGTGTCCGGCAACTGATGCCGGAAAAGAGAAATTACGGGATGGTAAACCGGTGGTTGACATAGCTGTCTACCTTACCCCGCCATCCGGTTCCCATAGGAAAACTCCTGATCTCGAAATATAGTATGCCGTCCGGATCCGAAATAGCGGCATCGAAAAATTGCAGGGAGTTCTGTTCGGTGTTGGTGACATATTCCTTACTGTTGAGCAGCAGCTGTGAGGCAGTAAAATCGGGTTTTGAAAGATAATAATCCGTGCCGGAACGAAGGGTATCGGTGGATTGTGAGTAGATCAGATGCTGACTGTCCACATAGAGAAGCGTTTTGTCCTGTTTGACGGCAGTAAGAGTATCGGTATCAATGATCAGTTCCTTTAAGTATAGTTTATGATCCTGAAGACCAAGGAAGGAACGGGATCCTTGTACGGGAAGTTCCGTATCACGGAGATGGGAGCCGTCGGCATCCATGGTTACCAACAGGGATTTGACAACAGAAACGTAAGAACCCGTGACACCGTTGATCAATACATAGATCTTCTGATCGTCCATGATGGCGTCATCAATCAGCGAACCTCCCATAGCATCATGAGGGTCGGCTTTCTCAAGATAGGACTCCATGTCGATTTCGGTAGTCTGACGGGTATCCGTATTCAGAATGAACAGATAATGCCGTTTTTCGTCAGTGCGGGAGCCGGAATAGAGCAGTTTGTTTCCATAACCGTATTGGTAGGTCAGATTGGATGTTTCGTTTTCCAGTATCGTTTCTGTCTGTTGGGTGGCTATGTCGATGCGTCTGATGATTGTCTTAGGCGCTTCATATTGATCGGCGATCAGGTATTTTCCGTCATCACTGCTGCCGCGCAGAGTGCCTTCACAGACTACTTTCGAAGACTTGCTGCTGATGTCATAGACATAGATGTTGTATTGGGAGCTGAAATAGATTTGTTTTTCCGTGGCATACAGTTCGCTGATGATTGGCTCGTCGGTTTTCAGTAAAACGGTTTCTTCGTTTTTGCCGCTGCACAGGGTGCTTTTTTCGAATTCGTCCTGGAAGTAGGTCAGGTAATATTCTTCTTCGTTGAGATGAATGATTTTGCCGCTTGCAACAATGGTTTCCGCACTGCTGTATGAGGTCGTCACACCTTGTGTTTTGTTGTCGGCATCCTTATGGGTATCAATCGTTTCAGACATAACGGTGGCGCAATCTTCATCTATGAACGTGATCGTGATAGAGGTATGAAGAGTCAGTTCCGTTTTGCTGACGGTAAAGCGAAAGCGTGCCATTCCGTTTTCGTCAGTAGTGACCGTTTCGTTTTCCGGACGGAGTTTTTCATTGGAAAATTTTGCGTTTATCCTGACTCCCACAGCCGGCTGATTGGTTTTGGTGTCAACGATCGGAATGGAAACGGAAAAACTTCGTTCTTCTGTCTGTGCCTGCAGATCATCGTATTGCTGTTTAAGAGAAGCGTCTCCGGTTTTTTCATAGCCGGTTTTCAGAATGTCAAGCGCCTTGTCCCATTCGTTCGTTTTCTGATAGACTTCCGCCAGTCTGAGATAGGGTTCGGGATTGTTGGGATCAATCTGGATCGCCTTTTTCAGCGCGGCAATCGCTTCGTCATAGTTTTCTTCCGAAAGATACTTTTCTCCGAGTGAGATCTGTTCGGCAGCCTGATCCTGAGTGGAAGGGGATAACAGACTGAACAGCACAATGGCGGCAGCAATGCCCAATACTATCACGGAGACAATGATAATTAACAGAATGACTTTCTTGTTGGATTTCTTTTTGGAAGGCGAAAGTGCCGCTGCGGTATCGGGTGAAGCAGGGGGAGGGGCATCCGGCATGATCGGCACGGGAGGAGCATTCTGCGGTATTGCCTGAACGGAAGGTCGGGGTTGCGGCATAGTCTGACTGGGAGGGAGATTCTGCGGTTTCGTCTGAATAGGAAGAGGATTCTGCGGCTTCGTCTGAATAGGAAGAGGATTCTGCGGTTTCGTCTGAATAGGAAGAGGATTCTGCGGCATGCCCGGCTGAGGGGTTGGCGCAGAAGAGGAAACAGGGGAGACAGGGGAAACAGGGGAAACAGGGGAAACAGGGGAGACAGGGGAGACAGGGGTAACAGAAGGTGTGTTGACGGATGACGGTAAGGTGTATGGGGTACCGCATTGGGGACAGAGACGGTAGGTTTCGTCATAAACTTTGCCGCAGCGCTGACAGACTGTCATGGGAAGGACCTCCTTGGGTGAGTCGGATTGATTCTGATGATATCATAGCGATATGATAATAGAACGGTGGGATTCCGTCAGGATTATATGCAATAACAGACAGCCGCTCCGGAATGCAGTCTGGTATAATGGCTTTGATTTTCGGCTCAGTCAATTGCTGTGTCCGCCGTGTGACGAGGGATAGCCGCAATATCCCTGCCGGTCTGCAAAACGGTCAGGGGCGTATCATTGTCCAAACAGATTTTGCTCTATAATAATATCAGATATTTCCTATCTATCATACCAAACTGAACAGGAAATGTCAAATCTTTTTGGCGAAATCAACGGATAACTGACTGTAGGGAGTTTACGCTTCTGATTTGTTGATTCACTGTATGGACACGCTGCGGTTTTTCGTCTCACATCATGCTATAGCACGTTCCGAAACGAAGGATTCATTTTTGGGAAGGGGACGGGAGACTTTCGGGAAACCGGGGGATAAAATCATCCTTCCTTCTGATTGATACTTGAAATCGGAGGCAAAATATACTATAATACAATAGAGGAAAACTTTTTAAAAGTAAAGGGAGGATACGGATGAATATAGAAGAAAAAAAACAAGCCCTGGATGCCGCTCGTGAAGCCGTCCGTGCTTCAAAGGCCTATGAAAGACTGACGAAGCTCTTTGATGACGGTTCTTTTCATGAGATTGACGCTTTTGCCAAATCGGCTGACGGTCTGGCGGAGGTCATTGCCGCTCATGGCACGATCGACGGACTGGGTGTTTATGCTTTTGCGCAGAACCGTGATATTTCCGGCGGCGCCATGTCCAGAGCACAGGCTGCCAAAATCAGAAAAACGTATGATCTTGCTCTGAAAACCGGTGAACCTGTCATTGCCGTTTATGATTCCATCGGCGGCAGACTGGATGAGGGAGCGGATCTTTTAGCCGCTTATGGTGATGTCCTGAAATATGCGAATCAGCTTTCGGGTGTAGTGCCGCAGATTTCTGTCATTTTAGGGAAGTGCTTCGGCACACAGGCTCTGATCGCTTCCTGTGCGGATATTACCGTTATGTCTCAACAGGCGGAACTGTCACTTGAGACGAACGGTTCGGCTTCTTCTGCAGAAGAAAATGCCAAAAAGGGAATTGTTCATCTGCTGACTAAGGATGAGGATGAGGCAATTGCCAAAACCAGAAAACTGATTTCCGTTCTCCCTTCCAATAATCTGTCCAATGCCTGTATCGCTTATGACAGTATCAGTGCCGAAACAGATACTTTGGCTTCAATGTCTGCCAAAGACGCCGCTCTTTCTGTGGCGGATCAGGAAAGTGCCGTTATCCTTCAGTCAGCGTTTGGTCAGGATGCCCTGACGGCGCTGGCGACCGTCAACGGTGTGACAGTGGGGCTGATTGCTCTTGACGCTCAGAAACTGGATGGTAAATCCTGCGCCAAGGCGGCAAGATTTGTCCGTTTCTGTGACGCTTTCAGTATTCCGGTCATTACCTTTGTGGATGCGGAAAAGTTCGTTTGTCTCAAGAATGCCGCGAAACTCACTTCCGCTTACAGTGAAGCAACGACCGCTAAGATTTCTGTCATTACCGGTAATGCGTTCGGTTCCGTATATATTGCTGCCGCCGGGTCCGGCGCTTCCTGTGATATGACCTATGCCTGGATCGGCGCTTCTGTTTCCGCTCTTTCGCCGGAAGCGGCTGCTGTCATTATGCTCGGTGATGACTTCGGCGGTCAGCTGAAAGGTGCCAAAGATCCCAAGGCTGCCCGTGAACAGCTGATCAGACAATTCAAGGAGCAGGAACTGACCGCTGTCAAGGCTGCGGCTGACGGCTATATCGATGATATTATCGATGCCGGCGAGACCAGAACCAGACTCATCGCTTCATTGGATATGCTCTGTAATAAGCGGGTTTCTACCCTGCCCAAAAAACATAATAATCTTACTCTGTAATGTCCGTGCCGGGAGAGTTACCCCGTTTTTGAAATATTAACCGTTCGTATCAGTTCTGACAGGAAAGCAATCTGACCTGTCTGCGGATGCGATCATGAAAGGAAATATGATCATGAAGAATTTGAAAATCACCGTAAACGGTATTGTCTATGATGTTCAGGTGGAAGAAGTGGACGGCGCTTCCGCTCCTGCCGCAGCCGCTCCCGCTCCGGTACCGGCGGCTGCTCCGAAAGCTGCTCCCAAAGCCGCTCCGGCGGCTGCCGGCGGTGAGGCGGTGAATTCGCCGATGCCCGGTACCATTCTGGATGTTCCGGTCAAGGTCGGTCAGGCTGTCAAAGCCGGCGATGTTCTGGTCGTTCTGGAAGCAATGAAGATGGAAAACGAGATCAAGGCTGCCCATGATGCGGTCATAGCATCTGTCGCTGTCAGCAAGGGCGAATCCGTGGATACCGGAACCGTTCTCGTTACACTGAACTGAGTGCGTCCGCAGAAAGGGAACAATCATGGCTAAGAAAATTCAAATTACTGAAACGATTCTCCGTGATGCGCATCAGTCTCTGATCGCTACGAGAATGCCGATTGAGGATATGCTGCCGATTCTGCCGCAGCTGGATGAAGTAGGGTTTTATTCTCTCGAATGCTGGGGCGGCGCTACCTTTGATTCCTGTATCCGGTTCCTGAATGAGGACCCCTGGGAAAGACTGCGCACGATCCGTCAGAAGTGTCCCAAGACCCGTCTGCAGATGCTGTTCCGTGGTCAGAATATGCTGGGTTATCGTCATTATGCCGATGATGTACTGGAATATTTCGTACAGCGTTCGGTGGCTAACGGTATCGATGTGATCCGTATCTTTGATGCCCTCAATGATATCAAGAACCTTCAGACAGCTATTAACGCTGCCAGAGCCGCCAAAAAGGAAAATCCTAATGTGGAAGCTCAGGTTGCGATGAGCTATACCACCGGTCCGATCTTTACGACCGAATACTATGTGGATTATGCCAAGCGTATTGAACAGGCAGGTGCGGATTCTATCTGTATCAAGGATATGGCGGCGCTGCTTACACCTTATTATACTGCCGAACTGGTGGCTGCGATTAAGAAAGCAGTCAGCATTCCGGTGCAGCTTCATACACATTATACTTCCGGTCTTGCTTCCATGTGCCTGATGAAGGCAATTGAAGCCGGTTGTGACAGAATTGATACCGCAATGTCTCCGCTTGCCAACGGTACCTCTCATGCTCCCACAGAGTCTATGGTAGCGGCGCTGCAGGGTTCGGAATATGATACCGGACTGGATCTGGTGAAGCTCTCCGAAATCAGAGACTATTTTATGCAGCTTCGTGAGAAATATATCAAGAGTGGTCTGCTTGATCCCAAGATGCTTGCTACCGATGCCAAAGCCCTGATTTATCAGGTGCCGGGCGGTATGCTTTCGAATCTTCTCAAGCAGCTGAAGGATGCCGGTCAGGCTGATAAGCTGACGGAGGTACTGGAAGAAGTGCCGAGAGTCCGAAAAGATGCCGGTTTCCCGCCGCTGGTTACCCCGACTTCACAGATTGTCGGTACACAGGCGGTATTCAATGTTCTGTTTGGTAAGTATAAAAACTGCAGTGGTCAGTTCAAGGATCTGGTTGCCGGTAAATACGGTACCACACCGGTTCCGATTGATCCGGAATTCCGGAAGTCCATTATCGGTGACGAAAAACCTGTTACCTGCCGTCCTGCTGATCTTCTCGAACCCGAACTGGAAAAACTCAAAGCCGAAATTCCGCAGTGGATCGAACAGGAAGAGGATGTCCTTACCTATGCCCAGTTCCCACAGGTGGCTCCTAAGTTCTTTAAGGCTCGAAGGGATGCCCGTATCGGTATCAATCCCTCCGCTGACCTCCCTAATAAAGTTCATCCCGTATGATGCTTGCGGCGGCGGCAAGCTGCCGCTCCCGATTCGCGTTGTCGTTCGCATACGCTCACTCTGTTTATTCGGACTTCCAATTCTGTGTCCGCAATTTACCGGCGGCGGCAAGCTGCCGCACCCAATTCGCGCTGACGTTCGCATACGCTCACTCTGACTTTCTGAACACCACTTCATTGTCCGCGACTTACCGGCGCAGAGCGGGCAGAAATATCATTTCATCCGCCGCCGCAGCCCGGAAGGGCTGCTTTCCGGCTACAAAATCATAACAGGCACATGACTACATTCCGGGTAGTTCATGCGCCTGTTTTTTTGATAAGCTATTTTGGTAAGCTATTTTGATAAGTTATTTTGATAAACTTTTCGGTCAGAAAATGTTTGAATATCTGAGTATCTAATGGATCAGTGTTGTGAGAACCGCTGACACAGAAGCAGAGGATACCCGAAGAAGTAAGCGAAGCGCAGCGAGCGAGTCGCGAACACGCGGGTCTGGGGGCTCACGCCCCCAGCGGGGTCCAGG
>CACYCN010000245.1 GCA_902772895.1 uncultured Ruminococcus sp. | reverse complement strand
CTCGGGCTGTTTTATTGACAATCCGGCAGGTTATCTTTATAATAAAACACATAACCGCCGGTAATAACCGGCATCCAGGGAAACAAGGAATTATCGAAAGGAAGAATTGAGGAATCAACATGAAATACTGTACCAGATGCAAGCGTATCTTTCAGAATAATGAACTGACCGATTGTCCGGGCTGTTCCCGGACGCTGATCAGTGACCCGAACCATTACTCTCAGGTGCACATCGTCACCGCCAACGGATTCGAGTTAGAGCGGATCAAAGCCGCCCTGACCGAAAACAACATTCCTTTCACGGTACATGAATCGAAAGCAGACGCCGGCATTCAGATTCTGAACGCCGCCCCTGTCGAAAACTCAGACGTGATAATTCCCCTGAGTTTTTATCACCAGGCATCCGATCTGCTGATCGGGATCGGCGCCATGACCGAAGCGGAGGAACTGGATGAAGAAGACGAAAAGCGGCTGATCGAAGAGCGGGAAAAAGAAGCCGGGGAGATGTCACCCCGGAAGCGTTTCTGGGTCAAACTGCTGTCGGCGATCGCCTTTATCGGAGTGATCGCGGCGGTTGTATGGCTGGCGGATATGCTGGGACGTCTGATCAATCCGAATTTCCACTGATCCCAGTCAAAGAAAAAAAGGGGGCACACTCTTCCCAAACGGGAAGGATGTGTCCCTTTTATCATACCGTGATCCTTTCAGAAACTCAGTAAGCGGCGCTGAATGAAAGGCAATCGGTACACTGATCCTGCGAAGGATTGCTTTCATGGGTACCGATCCGGATTCTGTCAAGAGAACAATAGTCGCAGTTCACACAATGATGACGGCATTGTTCTACGGTACACTGGATACTTTTATTTATATTTTCCATACTGATTCTCCTTTTCACCGCTTCAGCGGTAAGAATAGTATGTCACAGGAATCCGTCCGATATACCAACGGGACGCATTTTCTGTCAGGGGAGTATCAGAGACAGCATTTCCTGCGGTGTATGCACATAGGGTGCCTGCGGACAAAACGCCAGCATTTCTTCCTTTGAACCATAGCCGTAAAGACAGCCGATAAAATCAACCTGTGTCAGAGCGGCACCTTCTGCGTCATATTTGGTATCGCCGATCATCACGACCCGTTTTTTATCCTGCGCCCCAAGATTTTCCAGTACATAATCAATGACTTTGGCTTTGGTACGGCGTTCCGTACCGGCAGTCGCACCGCCGACAAAATCAAAATCCTCCGTCAGTCCCAGCATCCCGATAATCCGGTGAGCAAACGGTTCATACTTTGTCGTAGCCACCGCCGTTTTAACGCCGGCACTCCGCAGAGAGCTCAACACTTCTTTCATCCCGTCATAGACACGGTTCTGATAGATTCCGCTTTCCAGGAAATTCCGTTTATAAATTGCCACACCTTCCTCAGCCTCTTCATGGGTAAACCCACAGCGTCTGAGACTGTCATACATCGGAGGGCCGATAAACGTCCCCAATGTTGTTTCATCCGGCAAGGTTCGATTTGTTTCCCGGAAGATCATCCTCACACAATGGAGAATTCCTTCCCCGGACTCACTCAGCGTACCGTCCAGATCAAATAAAGCTATGTCATATCGTTTCATGCTATCTTTCCTTTTTTCACAATCATTTGGGATTACGATTACTGACTTTTCATGGTCAGGGAAATGCGGTGTTTAACGGCATCCACACTCAGCACCCTGACCGTCACGATATCGCCGACCTTCAGCACATCGGAAGGATGTCTGACACGTTTATCACTGATCTGAGAAATATGGACCAGACCGTCCTGATGCACACCGATATCCACAAACGCACCGAAATCAATGACATTCCGCACAGTGCCTTTCAGTTCCATTCCGGGTTTGAGGTCCTTGATATCCAACACATCCGTCCGCAGCAGCGGAGGCGGCAGTTCATCTCTGGGATCCCTTCCGGGCTTAGTCAGTTCCTTGATAATATCGGTCAGCGTAGGCACACCGGTACCGATTTTACGGGCAGCCTCTTCCAGACCGATCAGTTCCGCTTTTGCCCTAAGACCTTCCACACCGCCGTTTCTGACATCCGTGACAGCATAGCCGCACAGACTCAGTAATTCTTTGGCAGCCTCATAGGATTCCGGATGCACCGCCGTATTATCCAAGGGATTCTTACTTTCCGGAACTCTCAGAAAACCGGCGCACTGTTCAAACGCTTTCGGACCAAGTTTCGGCACCTTTTTCAATTCCGCGCGGGAAGAAAAAGCGCCGTTTTCTTCCCGCTAGGCGACAATATTCTTCGACACGGCGGCACTGACCCCAGATACTCTCGACAGCAGCGCCGGAGACGCCGTATTCAGATCGGCTCCCACCGAGTTCACGCAGTCTTCCACTACACCGTCCAATGCTTCACTCAGCCGTTTCTGAGGCATATCATGCTGATACTGACCCACACCGATGGCTTTCGGTTCAATCTTGACCAGTTCCGCCAACGGATCCTGCAGTCGTCTGGCAATCGAAACCGCACTTCTCAGGGTCAGATCCAGATCAGGCATTTCGGCTGCCGCGAGTTTGGAAGCGGAATAGACCGAAGCGCCGGCTTCACTGACCACCATATATGAAACTTTATCGTCAATTTCCGCAATACATTCCGCCGTAAACATTTCCGTTTCTTTGGAAGCGGTACCGTTACCGATGGCAATAATTCCGGCATGATACTTTTTAATCAGCCGTTTCAGAACCGTTTTGGATTTCTGAATCTGAGCGTCACCATGTGTCGGATAAATAACGGTCGTATCCAGCACACGACCGGTAGGATCCACCACTGCCACCTTACAGCCCGTCCGATAACCGGGATCCAGACCGATCGCCGTATAACCTTTTACCGGCGGCTGCATCAATAACTGTCTGAGATTCATGGCAAACAGTTTAATTGCCTGTTCATCGGCCGCTTCCGTCAGTTCAGAACGGATCTCACGCTCCACCGACGGGAAAATCAGACGGGAATAGGCATCCTCACAGGCAGCCTTGACCAGTTCGGCACAGTCATTCTGCGCATGAAGCAGCAGTCTTTCGATAATGGTGAGACATTTTTGGGCATCGATATCGATCCCGACTTTAAGAAACCCTTCTCTTTCCCCTCTGTCAATTGCCAGCACACGATGTCCGGCAACGGCCTTGACCGGTTCACTGTAGTCATAATATACGGAATAGACACTTTCGGTTTCCGGGTCTGCCGCCTTGGAACGCAGAGCGGCATTCAATCGGATAATATTCTTCAGACGTTTTCTGATTTCGGCATGATCGGAGACCTGTTCAGCGATAATATCCATTGCTCCCTGAATTGCTTCCTCAATGGTAGAAACACCCTTTTCTTCATCCAGAAACCGTTCGGCTTCTTCCCTGGGATCGGCATTTTCCTGAGAGAAGATCAGATCCGCCAATCCCTGCAGGCCTTTTTCTTTAGCGACAGAGGCTCTGGTCTTACGCTTAGGCTTATAAGGACGGTAAATATCCTCAATTTCCGACAGAATTTTAGCCTGCTGCAAAGCGGCATTGACTTCCTCCGTCATCTGACCGAGTCCGTCGATCAGGTGATAGACTTCTTCTCTGCGCTTGTCAAGATTACGCAGATACTCCAGTCTTTCACTGATTTCACGAATCGTCTGATCATCCAGTGTCCCGTGCATTTCCTTACGATACCGTGCAATAAAAGGGATGGTATTTCCCTCATCCAGCAGATTCATAATATTCTGCGCATATTCTTCCTTGATTTTAAATTCCTCAGATAATATTTTTGCGTGTTCCATAACCGGTTTCCTTTCTTCCTTTTCAGGTCATTACCCTTTCAGTATATCGAATCGTTTCCGCCCTGTCAACCCGACAGCAGCGACATTCACGGAAATCCTCTGGGGAAACCCCCTTCCTAAAAAAGCTGATTTTGCATTTTCATATTTCACAAATCAGTCATTCTGTTTGTGAAGATTCGTTACAGCAACGGCTTATTTTCTGAAAATGATTTTCCTGAGCGACACTCCGGAGTTTCAGAACGAGTGAAGCGTTGATGAACAACCCTCAAAAGTTTCTTTCCTATCTTTGACAGTTCCCGTCAAGCCTGCGGGGACAGCGAGGAAATCCACTGCACGACATAACAGATTCCGAACAGGATAGGCTGATGCGCCAGATAGATCAGCAGGGAATGACGTCCCATAAAGGCAAACGGAGGGATACGTTTTTTGAACATCCATTTCGGGAATTTCCGTTTCACAGCGATTCTGCCGAGATAGGTTCCGGCAAAAAACAGGAACAGCCAGGGGATCAGGGGAAAATAGTCGCCGGAAGTAAAGCCCTTCTTGGGGAGACCGAGCATAAACAGGAAATCCGTAGAATACCATTCCTTCGGCACATCCAGCGTAAACAAAAACGGAAATCCCACGGTACCGTTGACAAAATTCAGTGTAAAGACAAACAGAAGCGTACACAACAGTATTCCCAGCCAGGAGGGGATCAGTTTCAGGTATTTATTACTCAGACCATACAACAGCATTCCCGAAGCGAGCATATGCAGGATCCCGAATTTGATCATATCATCCGGTCCGACCGTAAAAAACGTAACCAAAGAAATGAGCAGGGCAATCAGCGCCAGTTTGACGCCTCTTTCCAGATTGGAATGACTGAGATTACAGGCAATTCCGGAAAGAACGATAAACAATCCGGCAAAATAGGGTTCCGCCGGCATAAAAAACCAAAAGAGTGACATTCCCCATTTCCAATGAAAGAAATACCCTATCGTAAAGAACGCATGGAAGAACACCATACACAGAATCGCAAAGCCTTTGAGTTCATCCAATGTATGAATTCTGGGACGTTCCTTGCGGACTTTCACATCAATATTTTCTTTTTTTTCTGCTTCTGCCATCATCCTCAACCTCTCTCCCACTCAAATGGGCAGCTTGCCGCTTGCCTAAAAAGATGGTATAATACATTATAACAGCATTACCAGAGCAAATCAAGAAAAAGCGAGGAAAACGAAAATGGAACAAACCAAAAAACCAACCATCGGAACGGAACATACCGTCAGCACGACCGTAACGGAAGCGAATACCGCCCGAGCCATGGGCAGCGGAACACTGGAAGTACTGGCAACTCCGGCAGCAGCGGCATTGATGGAACAGGCGGCATGTGAAATGCTGCAGCCCTATCTGGACGACGGGATCACCACCGTAGGGACGATGATTTCCCTGAAGCATCTCAGTGCCAGTCCGATCGGCGCCACCGTCACCGCCAAAGCGACACTGACGGAAATAGACGGACGGCGGTTTGGCTTTACGCTCACCGCATCCGATAACGCCGGACTGATCGCCGAAGGAACCCACGAACGGTTTTCCGTCAAATCCGAAAGCTTTCTCCGGAAAGCAGAGACCAAGCTGGGCAAAGCGTAACGCTAAACAATCATGAACACGAAGAAAACAGGCAGGATCATTTCCTGCCTGTTTTGTCGTTCAATATTAGTACACAATACGTTTTTTCCGTTTCCGGTAATTGATCAGAAGGACGGCAGCCGCAACCAGTGCAGCGCCGCCGGCAATTCCCAGTACAATTGCCAGGGTTTTCGGCTGATGTTCCTCATCGGAAGCGTCCTGATCGGTAAAACGATACATCACATAGATCGGAGTCTCCGTATATTGTCCGGAGGTATTGGCAGTAGAAGCTTCCAGTGTGAGCCCTTCAAAAGCCGGTTCGGTAAGCTGATAAGAGGAACCGACCTTACCGGTGAATGTTTCCGTTTTCAGGATCTTGCCGGAACCGTCCATACAGATCACACTAAGCGTACCGCTTTCGGTCAGAACACCGTCCCTGACCCAGACTTCCTTTTTCACAGAATAGGCAGTCGCCGGTTCATCAGGATGATCCATATCCCGGAATTCGACAGATACGTCATCCCGGTTACCGATATCTTGAATTGTAAGGGTAAACCAGCCGTCACCGAGTTCCGTATCCTTT
>CACYCN010000244.1 GCA_902772895.1 uncultured Ruminococcus sp. | reverse complement strand
TTTCTGACCCTGTCCGGCATGAAGGGTAATATTGTGCAGTACCGTCTTTTCAGGGACATAGCCAAAGTCTACATCGTCCATGACGACTTCTCCGCAAAGACGGGTATACGTAACCGTACCGTCACCGTGAGGATGTTTCCATGCCCACATTTCCGTTCGTTCCTCGGATTCCACCAGATTGTTATTCCTGTCATATCTGGCATTGACCAGAGTGACATAGCCCTGATCCGATTCACTTTCTTCGTCCATCAGTTCAAAGATTCGTTCCGCACCGGCAAGCGCCATAATCACGGCATTGAGCTGATTGGAAATTTCACTGATCGGTCTGGTAAAGTTCTTGGAAAGCTGCAGGAAAGACGCAATGACGCCGATCGTTACGGCGCTGATTCCCCAGAACGCCAGCAATCCGCCGACAATGGCGATCAATACATACTGAATATTACCGAGATTATTCATAATCGGCATCAGGATATTGGCAAAGGCATTTGCCATGGTAGCACTCTTACAAAGCTTCGTATTTTTGGTATCAAAGATTTCCTTGGATTGTTTCTCATGACAGAAAACCTTGATAACCTTCTGACCATTGATCATTTCTTCAATATAACCGTTGACATCACCGATTTCTTTTTGCTGAGCAATAAAGTGTCTGGCGCTGTTAGCGGCAATTTTTTTGGTAATGAACATCATCAGTCCCACAAACAGCAGAACAAATAATGTCAGATAGATATTGAGAACGATCATGGCGGCTAACACGGCAATGATCGTCATAACGGAGGAAAACATCTGCGGTACACTCATTGACATCATCTGCCGCAGGGTATCGATATCATTGGTATAACGGCTCATGACATCGCCATGGGTATGGGTATCGAAATAACGGACAGGAAGCGTCTGCATATGTTCAAACATCTGATCCCGGATTCTTTTCTGAATCCCCTGAGAGATCGTTACCATCAGCCGGTTATACAGCAAGGTAGCGACGGCTCCCGCCAGCAGGATCAGACCCATAATCATTATCGTCAGCAAAAGTCCGCTGAAATCCTTATGATCCGCTATGAGCAGGGGCGTGATAAAGTCATCGATAAGAATCTGAATAAACAGAGAGCTTGCCACGCCGGCGCCGGCACTGATAATAATACAGATCAGTACAAAGACGAAACGCAGCTTATATCCTTTGAAATACTGTAATAACCGTTTAATGGTTCTGAGGGGATGGGTTTTCTGTGCAGGAGGCAATCCTGTTGGCATACCGCTTCTGACACCGGCAACCGGGCGGACAGATTCCGATTTACTCATCCGTTTCACTTCCCTTCTGCTGTGAATAATAGACCTCCTGATAGATTTGATTGGAGCTCAGAAGTTCCTCATGATTACCGACGGCATTGATTCTGCCGCCGTCCATAACGATAATTTTATCGGCATCCTGAACGGAAGAAATTCTCTGGGCAATAATGATCTTGGTCGTATCAGGAATTTCCTCGGCAAAGGCCTTACGGATTTTGGCATCGGTTTTGGTATCGACGGCGCTGGTAGAGTCATCCAGAATCAGGATCTTCGGTTTTTTCAGCAGGGCGCGGGCAATACAAAGTCTTTGACGCTGACCGCCGGAAACATTGGTACCGCCCTGTTCGATATAGGTATCATACTGATCCGGCATCAGACGGATAAACTCATCCGCACAGGCAAGCTGACAGGCTTTGACCAATTCCGCATCCGTTGCCTTTTCATTTCCCCACCGGAGATTCTCCTTGATCGACCCGGAAAACAGCACATTCTTCTGTAACACCATGGCAACACTGTCCCGTAACGCAGAGAGTTCATAATCCCTGACATCCCTGCCGCCAACCAGAACCCGTCCCTGTGTCGCATCATATAGTCTTGGAATCAACTGTACGAAGGTTGATTTCGAAGAACCGGTACCGCCGATAATCCCGACCGTTTCACCGGAACGAATGGTCAGATCCGCATCCCTGAGACAAAGCTTATCGGGGTCCTTGGCATAACTGAAACTGACGTGTTCAAAGACAATACTGCCGTCCGGAATCACCGTCACCGGATCATCGGGATTTTTCAGATCGGATTCTTCCTGCAGCACTTCCGCAATACGGTCACCGGAAGCCTTTGATAAGGCAACCATTACCATGACCATCGAGATAAACATCAGACTCATCAGAATCTGCATGATATAGGTCATCATACTGGCAAGCTGACCGGTAGTCATATTATCATAAACAATGAGTCTTGCCGCAAACCATGAAATCAACAGGATACAGGCATAAATACAGACCTGCATGACCGGCATATTGAATGCCACGATTTTTTCCGCTTTGGAAAAGTCCTGATAGATCTCTTCCGAAACGGACTGAAACTTATCCACTTCATGATCTTCCCGGACAAAGGATTTCACTACCCGGATACCGTGCAGGTTTTCCTGAACGATATTATTAAGGTTATCATATTTTTTGAACACCCGTTTAAACACAGGATGGGCAAATTTGATAATGAGTCCCAGAGCCAGCGCAATGACCGGAACAAAAATCACGAAGATCATTGACAGATAGGCATTGATCTGAAAGGACATGACCATAGCGAAGATCATCATACAAGGAGCCCGGAACGCCATCCGCAGGATCGTCTGATAAGCATTCTGGACATTGGTGACATCGGTGGTCATTCTTGTCACCAGACTGGATGTGGAAAACTTATCGATATTGGAAAAAGAGAACTCCTGGATCCGATAGAACATATCATGCCGTAAATTGGCAGCCAGACCGGCGGAAGCGACAGCGGCAAATTTTCCGGCGAACGCTGCGAAGATCAGTGACAGCAGGGCGGTTGCCGCCAGAATCAGCCCCATCTTCCAGGTATAGTCGATATCGCCCTTATCTACACCGTTATCGATCAGATTCGCCATCAGATACGGAATCGTCACTTCCAGCGCCGCCTCAAAAACGATCAGGATCGGCGTCACAATGGAAGCCGCTTTATACTGCCTGACACTTTTCAAGATGGTTTTAACCATACTTTTCCTCCTTTTTATCGTTTATTCTTCTGAACCCCGAAAACATACCGGTTCACTTTTTGTGTCAATGAACATTTGACTGAAAGCCGACATTTGAAAAACAGGCGCATCCGTGATATTGGCAAGGATGCACCTGTTTGACATGATTTATGATTCTGTAGGCAGGGATATTCCGAAACAAGCCGCAGAATATAGATCAGGTAACGCCATTTCCGACAGGAAAACGGCGTCATCCCCCTCATTTCAGCACACTGATCAGAACACCGGCAGCTACAGCGGAGCCGATCACACCGGCGACATTCGGCCCCATGGCATGCATCAGCAGGAAATTGGCAGGATTTTCTTCCTGACCGACCTTCTGAGAGATACGGGCAGCCATCGGAACGGCGGAAACACCGGCAGAACCGATCAACGGATTGATCTTACCCTTAGTAGCCCAGCACATGATTTTACCGAACAGTACGCCGCAGGCGGTACCGAGACAGAATGCGGCTAAACCGAGAGCAATAATACCGAGCGTTTTAGGAGTAAGGAACAGGGTACCGCTGGCAGTTGCGCCGACGGTCACACCAAGGAAAATCGTAACGATATTCATCAGTTCATTCTGAGCGGTCTTAGCGATTCTGTCAACCACACCGCTTTCTTTAAAGAGGTTACCCAGCATCAGCATACCAACCAGCGGCGCCGCATCGGGCAGCAGAATCGCCACCAGTACGACAACCACAATGGGGAAAATGATCTTTTCCAATTTGGAAACCGGACGAAGCTGACCCATCACGATAGAACGTTCCTTTTTCGTGGTAAGCAGACGCATAATGGGAGGCTGAATAATCGGCACCAGAGCCATATACGAATACGCCGCTACCGCAATCGGACCCAATAGTTCAGGGGATAGCTTCGAGGTAACAAAGATAGCCGTCGGACCGTCAGCGCCGCCGATAATGGCAATCGAACCGGCTTCTTTTGTCTGGAAACCGATCAGGATAGCGCCGATAAAGGTAATAAAGATACCGATCTGAGCCGCCGCGCCGAGGATAAAGCTCTTCGGATTGGCGATCAGCGGACCGAAGTCAGTCATAGCGCCGATCCCAAGGAAAATAAGCGGCGGGAAAATACCAAGATGAACGCCCTGATATAAATAATAGAATAAGCCGCCGTTCTGGGTGACGTTATAGACAACGGAACCATCCGATAAAGTGGTTTTAATGTAAGACTCAGGATCAAGATTCTGAGCGATCATCTGATCGTAAGTCAAATAAGTAGTTTCCGGATTACCCATAATACCCGGGAAGATATTGACCAACATCATACCAAAGGCAATGGGCAGCAGCAGAAGCGGCTCATACTGCTTTTTGATTGCCAGATACATCAGCATGAACGAGATAACGATCATCACGTAATTTTCCCAGCTCAGACTCATAATACCGGATGCCTTGAACAGTTCGACGAAAACATTGCCGAGCTGTGTAAATATTTCCATAGCTTCGCTTCCTTTCTCCGGCAGGGTGCCGGGACATACTAAAACGGTCTGGTATTCTGGAATACGCCGGCACTGCCCCAGGAAGAGCGGCCTTTCCGTTCACGGGTCACCGATCTGATCCGATGGGGTTTCTCACCATAGAGCGCATCCACTGCCGCCGCGATCACGGCAATGATTTCACCGGGAATCTGTTCCGGATCATCGCCGAAGACTTTTCCGCCTGCCGGCACATCAGAAGCAGGCGACTGACTTTGCAGTTCTTCCACTCTGATAATGGCTTTCTTTTCCCTCCGGACCGCAACGGTTTTCTGAGCCTTCTGGATAATCTTGCCGTAAATCAGGATAATGATAATCAAAGTAACCAGCACCGTAAACACGATCAGAAATCCCGCCAGCAATAACGAAAGCGCCAATTGCATATTTTCCATTTACATCCCACCTGTCTGAGTTAATTGTTTGCGTAAGAATCAAGAACACAGGAATCCGACGCCGCCTCAACGGGCGGAAGCACATCAGATCAATGCGCAGACAGCGTCACCCATCTCCGTCGTAGAAACCTTTTTCATACCTTCTGTCCAGATATCAGGTGTTCTTGTCGTTTTCAGAACCTCCGCCACGGCTGCTTCAATCGCATCCGCCGCCTGAGATTCATCGAGTGAATACCGCAGCATCATGGCAACGGAAAGGATCGTAGCCAGCGGATTGGCAATTCCCTGACCGGCAATATCCGGAGCGGAACCATGAATCGGCTCATACATCCCCAGTTTGGTACTGTTGAGACTTGCGGATGCCAGCATACCGATAGAACCGCTGATCATGGAAGCCTCATCCGACAGGATATCACCGAAGATATTGGAAGTAACGATCACGTCAAACTGTTTGGGATTTCTGACCAGCTGCATGGCGCAGTTATCGACATACAGATGATTGAGTTCCACTTCCGGATACTCCTTGGAAAGACGGATCATCGTTTCTCTCCAGAGACGGGAAGAATCCAGCACATTTGCCTTATCCACCAGAGTCACCTTCTTCCGGCGCTTCATGGCGATGTCAAAGCCCTTGATGGCGATCCGGCGGATCTCATCCTCCGAATAAACCAGGGTATCTACGGCAACCGTCTTGCCTTCAACTTCCTTTGTATATCTCTCACCGAAGTAAAGACCGCCGGTAAGCTCACGCATGATCATCATGTCGAAGCCCTTCTCGGCCACGCTCTCCTTTAAGGGGCATGCTTCCTTCAGTTCCGGATAAAGATAGGCAGGACGAAGGTTTGCGAACAGTCCCAGCTCCTTCCGGATTTTCAGGAGTCCTGCTTCCGGACGCTTGTTCGGGGGAAGCTTGTACCAGGGGGAGGTCTGTGTATTTCCGCCGATGGATCCCTGCAGGATCGCATCCTTTGTCTTTGCCACAGCTACCGCCTCATCCGTAAGTGGCTCACCCGTTGCATCGATGGAGCAGCCTCCCATTAAGATATCTTCATACTGAAATGTGTGTCCGTACTTTTTTCCCACAGCCTCGAGCACCTTGACTGCCTCATTTACAACCTCGGGTCCGATGCCGTCGCCCTTGATCAGGCCGATGTTCATATTCACTGTTCTGTTCCTCCTCACTCACTGTCATTCCGACTTTGCATTAATGGAATTGATCAGCCCGCCGCTTTTAATGATGTTCTGCATGAACGGCGGGAATGCCTGACCCTGATAACTCTTTCCCGTAGTCACATCCGTGATCACGCCGCTGTCGAAATCGATCTCCACTTCCTCTCCTGCCTTGATCTCTGCCGCAGCCGCCGGGCATTCGATGATGGGAAGTCCGATATTGATGGAATTCCGGTAAAAGATCCGAGCAAAGGTATCCGCGATCACGCATGCGATACCGGACGCCTTAATGGCGATGGGGGCATGCTCCCGGGAGGATCCGCAGCCGAAGTTCTTTCCGGCCACCATGATATCCCCCGCCTTTACGCGCTTTACAAACTCCTTATCAATA
>CACYCN010000243.1 GCA_902772895.1 uncultured Ruminococcus sp. | reverse complement strand
TTTTTCGCCAACCCAAAAAAACACCAGCTGAAACACCGCACAAAACACCGGCAATAAAAATACCAGTCCGCCGCTCATTCCTACACCAAGACCAACCGCCATTGAATCCGCCGAAACCGCCAAACCGATAGCGACTGCTTCTTTCCCGTCCACGCTTTTGGAATCATCACTGTCACATTCTGCCGGATCTCCCAGTACCCTTGCCGATTGCCGGAGCACATGATTGTTATTTTCCGACTTTTTTCTTTTTTTCTTCCCTGACATTTTCCGCACCGCACTTCCCATCATGTAACATCCGATCAATAACAGCAGCCCTACTTCCACCCAGAACCCGATTGTTTCGGAAACCGTCTGTCCCAGCCATACACCGACCCCCACTGCTGCCGCCGTTGCCGCCAGCGCAACCAGACAGATCACCATCCTCGGCCAGATTGCGATCCGGATTCTGCCGAAACCGCAGGAAACCCCGATTCCGAACGCATCAACACTCAGTATCGCCGAAAGCACTATCAATTCTGTGATACCCACATACTCACCCCCGGTATATACTATGTCAGATCCGGAAACTTGGGAAAGCGCGGGGATCCATACCGTTTTCCCGGAGGAAATTTTGGCTATAGAGAGAAGTTTTATCCTTCAGACATTCACGAATCAATCCGCCTTTCACAGGAGGTTCAAAGAACCGGATTGAGCACTTCGCATACTTGGTATGGTTTTCCGATATATATAAATAAAAAGAACCGGGAGCGTGAATTCATGGAATTCCATCATCAGACCACCGAACAAACGGCAAAAGCCCTGAAAACAAATCTCCATACCGGACTCAGTACCGCCGAAGCCCACAGCAGACTGATAACCTATGGCAAGAACCGTATTGAAAGCCAGAAAAAGCACTCCGTCGTTACAATATTTTTTTCACAGTTTGCGGATTTCATGATCCTCATCCTGTTAGCCGCCGCCGTAGTATCCTTTTTCACCGCACTGATCGGCGACGGGGATTACACCGAACCGATCATGATTATCCTGATCGTTGTCATCAACGCCGTTGTCGGCACCTTTCAGGAGTACCGGGCGGAACAGGCGATTGAAGCATTAAAAAAGCTCTCGGCACCTCATGCCACGGTCATCCGCAGCGGGAAGACCCTCACCGTTCCCTCGGAAGATCTGGTTCCGGGCGATATCCTCCGTGTTTCGTGCGGCGATATGGTCTGTGCAGACGCAAGACTACTGGAAAGTGCATCCCTGAAAGCCGAAGAAGCCGCCCTGACCGGTGAATCGGTTCCTGTGGATAAATTCGAGTCCACTCTTTCCTCCGACACGCCATTAGCCGAACGAACCAATCTGCTCTATTCCTCCACCTTTATCACTGCCGGTCACGGCAAAGCGATCGTCACCGCCACCGGCATGAACACCCGTGTCGGCCAGATTGCCCACATGATTCATACCGAAACCAGTCCTCCCACGCCCTTACAAAAAAGTCTTGAAAAAACCGGTAAGATTCTCGGCATTTCAGCGCTTGCCATCTGTGCCGTGATCTTTCTGTTAGGCATTCTCCAGCAGACCCCGCCGCTGGAGATGTTCATGATTGCCATCAGTTTAGCCGTCGCCGCCATTCCGGAAGGACTTCCGGCGGTTGTCACCATTGTTTTAGCACTGGGAGTACGCAAAATGGCGCTTCACCGTGCCATTATCCGCCATCTTCCCGCCGTTGAAACACTCGGCAGCGCCTCGGTAATCTGTTCGGACAAAACCGGAACCCTGACCCAGAACCGTATGACTGTCACAGCCCTGACCTCAGCATCTTCCGCTGTCAGTACCCATTCATCTGCCGGAAAGTTCCTGCTCACATTAGGCGCCCTCTGTTGTAACAGCGTCCTGACACCGGGCACCTCCGGCTGTTCCGTCAAAGGAGACCCCACCGAAAACGCCATCCTGACCGCCGCCGTCAGCAATCACAAGGAATATGAACACATCCGTCAGCAATTTCCCCGCACCGGCGAATATCCCTTTGACGCCTCCAGAAAACGCATGAGTACCGTTCATTCCCTTCATACCGGCGGCTATCGCATCATCGCAAAAGGAGCGCCCGATCTGCTGCTGAACTGCTGCACGAAGGTACAAACCGAATCGGGCATGACAGCCCTGACGTCCCATCACCGTCAGCATATTTTAACCCTGAATCAGTCACTTGCCCGGAAAGCCATGCGTGTCATCGCCGTTGCCTACAAGGACCGGCATGACCAGCCTGTAAGTCTTTCCGACAGTGAAAGCGATCTTGTCTTTGTGGGATTGATCGGCATGACAGACCCGCCCCGTCCTCAGGCAAAAGCGGCTGTAGCCGCCTGTCTCAAAGCCGGAATCCGTCCGGTAATGATCACCGGCGATCACATACTCACCGCCAAAGCCGTTGCACAGGAACTGGGCATCTGCCGGAACAACACCCTCACGATTACGGGTGCCGAACTGGATCAACTTTCTCCCTCTCAGCTGGAAGCGGAGATTCATTCCTATTCCGTCTTTGCCCGTGTCACGCCGGAGCATAAAGTGCGCATTGTCAAGGCATTTCAGACAAGAGGCAATGTCGTTGCCATGACAGGCGACGGCGTCAACGATGCCCCTGCACTCCGTTGTGCGGACATCGGCTGCGCTATGGGAATCAGTGGCACAGACGCTGCCAAAAGTGCCGCCGATATGGTACTGACAGACGATAATTTTGCTACCATCGTAGAAGCGGTCGAACAGGGCCGAGGCATTTTTTCAAATATCCGCCGCACCATACACTTTTTATTATCCAGCAACATCGGTGAGATCCTGACGGTACTCAGTGCCTTTCTGATGAAACTACCCTCTCCGCTGCTGGCCATGCAGCTGCTCTGGGTCAATCTTGTCACAGACTCTCTTCCGGCACTGGCACTGGGAGTAGAACCTACCCCCGAAGATATCATGGAACAACCTCCCGGTCAGACAAAAAAAGGTCTGTTTGGCGGCAGAAGCGCGGGAATTCTGTTAGAGGGCTGTCTGATCGGAGCGCTTGCTCTCCTTGCTTTTACGATCGGGCGCATCTTTTTTGATCACGGCGGCGAACCGGTCACCGGACGCACCATGACCTTTGCCGTACTGAGTCTGAGCCAGCTGATTCACGCCTTCAATCTCCGCAGCGATCATTCTCTTCTGAAAATCGGACTGTTCAGCAATCCGAAAATGATTCTTGCTTTTATCACAGGCGCCATATTACAGATATCCGTCATCACCGTTCCGTTTTTATCCGCCATTTTCCGCACCACTCCTCTGACACCCTTCCAATGGCTGATTGTGGGAGTTCTCTCACTGATGCCCCTCTTCGTCGCAGAAACCGAAAAACTTCTGCACCGGTCAGGCGCAAAAGAATCACACCTGCAAACACCCCATAAACTATCAGGGACTTCGTCCCCGAACCCCTGACCAAAGGCTCTGCCTTTGGAATCCGCAGCCTTTGAAAAGGCTA
>CACYCN010000242.1 GCA_902772895.1 uncultured Ruminococcus sp. | reverse complement strand
ATTTGCAGTACGTTTCAAGAGCGGTAAGATTTACGCCGTTTCGCGCGGCGAAACGTGGCAGGTTACATGACTTCCCCAATATAGTTTACGAAAAAATAACGGGCGTATGAACACATTAAGGGTTGTTCATACGCCTGATTGTTTTCTGTAGAAGAAAGAACTGTCATTTCACACAACAGTAAAAAAGTCGGGTGCAGGGGCTGCGTCCCTGCCGAGGGTTCCAAGGGGCGAGGAGCCCCTTGGTGGGGTTTGGGGCAAAGCCTCAACATCAGGGGATTTTCTGGTAGAGGTAATAGTGGCTGATGGTGACCCAGTAGAGGAATTCGCAGTCATCGACGAGTTGGTATTGGGGGAAGTCGATGGTCTGGTCTTTGGTGACGATGAAGTCAACTAAGCCTTGTTCGGCGTATTCGTTCTGGACACGATCGAGTTCTGCATAGTTGATGTTGAGTTTGCAGAAGAAACGACAGTTGGGGACAATGCCGCTTACGGTGTAGAAGCCGCCGTCCAGAAAACCATAGTTCAATAATGTAGGATTATCGACTTTGGAAATGATCTTGTTGAACCGGAATTGCGGCATGGCATCCTGAGGGACGAAAATCATAAACGTGTTGCGGCAGAGTACGAGAACCGCTGCCAGACTGAGAATACAAGTCAGTCTGGGGGCACGGCGCAGTAATTTTTCAGAGGCATTCTTGCGTTTGGCACGAGCCTGAATACGGTAATAGATGGGAACCATGCCGACCGGCATAAAAACGGACATGACGAAAGTATAATAGGGATAAAACCTGCCGCCGACAAAGGTAAAGAAAAATGTCGTGATCATGATAACGGAAATGACAAAAGAAGTACGGCGGGCTTCCCGTTTCCGGAGATCAATCAGGGCAAATACACAGGCGATCGCGGTAAAGGGATTATAGACAGCAAATGCTAACAGACCATGAAACAGGTTCCAGATCCAGGCTACGAGGAAAAACATCTGCTGACCGGTACTGTAAAGGAAGATATTGTCATAAAAATACACTTCCCAGAGATAAGAGAAAGCGTTATTCTGATAAAAATAGAGGATAACCGGAACAGAGGTAATGGCAATTCCTAAGAAAATGGACAGGGTACAGACCAGTAACCGGAGAAAACGTTTCTGACGCAGATATAAGATAATAAAAGCGAGACCGAACCCTACAAAAAAGCCCAGCATGGTAAACTTGACCCATAAAAGGACACCGGCGCCGATACCGCACAGCACGGAACGCAGGACACTGACAGGCTGATTTTTTTTAACGGAGTCAATGGCGACAAACAGGGCATAACCGATAAAAGGCAGGCATAATTCTTCGGCGCTGTTACCGAAACAGAAAGCGATGGAGCTATAAATCAAAGCGGCTGTGGGGAAAACGAGAATGAGGGCATATTTTTGAACGAATAAGCGGATGGTACGATAAGCGATAACAAGAAAAGCGAAACAGGCCGCCACTTCCAGGAGATAAACCCCGAAAAAAGTCGTCTGAGAGATCCAGTAAGTCAGCATATGAGCGAAATACAGGATAGGACCTTTTTGTTCAAAGATATCCCGATAGAGTACCTGACCGTGAGCCATTGCCTTACCGACGGTAAAGAAACAGTTAGGGTCATCCCAGTCATTGAAGGGATAGAGCGGCGAAGACCGGGAACAGATCGTAATGATCGCTGCGGCGGAAAAGAACAGGATCAGATAAGTAATAAGAGGCGGAACGGAAAGGCGTTCCTTATTTGGTCGATGGAGAGCGACCTTAGCGTCTGTCATGAAAACACCTCCCGTGTGATAAGGACTCAGACATCCCCCTGTTCGACAGCATAATTATCGACAAGATCTTTCCGTTTTTTGACGCCGGAGAAGGGGAGTGAGATAATGATTGTGCCATAATACGTAATCGTTCTCCAGAGGAGAATGGCAGATTTAATCGTTTGTTCATCGAAGAAGGAGGCAAAGAACGTACTGAAACAATATTCCGCAGCGCCTGACGCGCCGGGGATGGGGACCAGAGAAGAGACCATTGTGACATAGGACTGGGCGCAGAGCATATTGAACAGATCGCAGTTTTTGCCGAAGGACATCGAGATACAGAACGGGATCATAAACGTACACATCATCTGGATAAATGTCAGGACATAGACCTTGACCAAAAGGGGTTTATTCTTACTGAGAGCCTTATTACTTTCATCAAAGTTTTTAAGACTCTTATCCAGTTTCTCATATTTTTCGTCCATATTTTTCAGCAGATGAATTTTCCCGCCGAAGCGGAAGAGGGCACGGAGGACCCTTGAAGTCAGTTTCGGACAGAAAGAAGCGAGCAGCGGACCGACGATCGTGAGAATCTGCCCGATAAAGCCTGCAATGGTAAGGATCCACATAGGGACATCGAGTTTTTCGGCGAACATCGAGAACCGCAGGATCATAGACAAAACGCTGCAGCTGGTGAGAGTAATCTGCCAGACAAGGAATTTCTGAATCAAAGCGGAAGTTCCGCTGCCGCCCTTGATCCCCATACGCATCATATAGAGGATCTGCATTGGCTGACCGCCGGAAGCGCCGGGAGTAACGGCGCAATAAAACAACCCGACCATACTGATTCTCAGCGCCTTGAAGATTGTCAGAGAAGGGGTAGTCGGTTTCAGGAAGAGATAGATAATCGTTGTATCAATCGCAATATTCATGAGATGGAGCCCGATCGCCAGCAGCAGCCAGAGAATATTGATTTCAAGACCGCTGTTAATGAGATCGATAAAACCGTCCTTAGAGAAAATGAAGAAGACGATAAGACCGATGGTCAGGCAGACGATAGCGATATTAAAGATCAGACTCCAGGGAATTCTATTTCTAAGTGTTTTGAGATTCACTCTCGTTCACCTCACATATCAACTTCCGGGTGAAAGCCACCGGCAGGATTCCGGCGCTTCAGGAAAAAACGGCAACACAAAAAAGCCGTATCGGGTGACGGCAAAACGGATTACAGAGCGGAATAACCGAAGCTGTTGACGAGCGCCTCGATTTTTTCCCCTTTTTTACAGATAGGGCACTGATGGGGTTTAAAGCTTTCATAATCGCCGAGATCATTAGGGTTAAAGATAGAATATACGGGATGATGATCACATTCATCGACGGTAGCGAAGATAGCGGCAACACCGACCACCTGACCGCCGTAATAATTCACGGCATCGAGAGCCGCCAGAGCGCTTTTACCGGTAGTAACGGAAGCGGCGACAACGAGGACATGTTTATTCACCAGCATCGGGACGAGGTTATCCCGGAACATCATCTGTCCGCCGGAGATATATTCCGGAGAGATGATATAGATCGTCTGGTGAGCGTTCATATTGACATAACGATCCGCCGTCAATTCTTCAGCGATACAGGTACCGACCACTTCCATACCGTCAATACAGAGGATCGTATCCACGATGGTATTCATTTCGTAGTAGTTCACCAGTTCTTCCGCAACGGCTCTTGCTTCGGAGAGGCGCATTTTCTGGGTTGTAACATCGATATAGTAATTAATGTGGCTGTGCATGGTAGCAAAGTGACCTTTTTTAACACGCAGGAACACATTAGGATTTTTGGTTCTGATCTTCATTTCTTTTGCCATCTGACAACACCTCGTCAAAATAGTTATTCTTTATTTTACCATATTTTCCATTGAAAATCAAGTCTGCGGGGAAGGGACCCCAGGGCTTTTGAATGAGTAAATAAATTATGAACAGAGCCAGTTAGCAACGATTTTATCGAGGTATGAGTAGTCAAGGAGACATT
>CACYCN010000241.1 GCA_902772895.1 uncultured Ruminococcus sp. | reverse complement strand
TCTTGGAATCATCTGTAGTTTATACTTTGAAGTAGGCAAGTTCGTTTTCGGGGGTCCAGGGGGTGCTTTTTCGCAAAAGCACCCCCTGGTATGCGGGAGGAGGGAAAAATATGACAAACATTCTTCACAATGTATCTCGTAAGTGAATGGCCATTTTTGGCAATTTCTAATCAAATTGATTTTTTCGAGTTTTTGATATTGCCAAATTTACCAATTTATGGTAATATAAGCACATCACAAAATTATAAACGGGGGAAATGATATGAAAAACAATGTAAAAGTACTTATCGCAGAGGAAGCCTCAGAATTCGGTACCTGTCATGCCGAAACCTACGAGAAAAAAGGAATGGACGTTCAATTTTGTGAAAAAGACGGAAGTAAGGTATTAACTGCCGTCAAAGAATTCCAGCCGGATGTGGTGCTGATGGATATGTTCATGAGCAACATTGACGGTGTCGGCGTCATGCGCTCGGTCAAGAAACACACTGACAGCCATCAGCCCATCTTTGTGATTCTGTCCAGCTTTGACAGCGCCATGCTGGAAAAAGAAGCTCTGGGTGCCGGTGCAGCATACTATGTCATCAAACCCTTCCGGGCAGAAGATCTCCTTGACAGGGTTGGCGAACTGGTAAACTGCTGCAAAGAAGAAGAAAGTATTCCACAAACCGGCACCATCTACAGTATCGACCGGGAACTGGAACTCACCATCACCAACATTCTGCACCAGATCGGTGTACCTGCTCACATCAAGGGGTATCACTATCTGAGGGATTCCATCATTCTTTCGGTCAAGCGTCCTGAGATTATCAACGCTGTCACCAAAGAACTGTACCCTTCTGTCGCAAACAAACACGATACCACTCCTTCCAGAGTCGAACGTGCCATTCGTCACGCCATTGAAGTGGCATGGGACAGAGGAGATGTAGATGTTCTGAATTCCTATTTCGGTTACACGATCCACAACAGCAGAGGTAAACCGACTAACAGTGAATTTATCGCTATGATCTCCGACCGTCTCCGTCTGCAGAAAAAACTTTCTGCCTGACACCCGCCTGACGGATATTTACGTCAATTACTTGGTATACTCCTATAATATTACCCCTTAGGACCATCCAACAACAAGACACCTTCGTCAATCCGGCGAAGGTGTCTTGTTATCTATTGTCATACCGGTCAGACATTGCCGCACAATCCGAAAAAATCCGCTTATCATCCTGTTTTTCTGAAAAGCAGCGCCGTATTTCAAGGGATCGGCAGTAAAAGCGGTCTATGTCTGAAACAGTACACCAATTGAATCTGTAAGTTTTTTAAGGTAAGATTTACAATTGAGAAACACGCACATCATAACTAATCCTTAAAATCAAACTATACTGAGAGAGGAAGAAAGAAAGAACTCAACCAATGCTCAGGAGGTCACGCTATGAAATCCCATCATTCCATTTTCAAACGCAGTCTGATGATTGCACTATTCTGCACCATATTCACCTCTGCAACCATGCTCAGCGGCTGTTCGGATAATGCAAAGGAAGGCTCACAGATCTCCATTACCACCAGTTCCGAAACAGAAATCATTACATCCGGCACTCTCTCCTCCTCTTCCGCACCGGAAGAAGATTCTGCCGCATCAAAAGCCGCTTCCGGTACTTCAACAGCCTCCGGTACCGATTCATCAGAAAATGTCAAGGTAAAGTTTTCCGGTACGACCGCTGAGATCAGCGGCCCCGGGGCAGCAATTGACGGCAGCACCTTAACGATCACTGCCGCAGGGACCTATGAACTGAGCGGCACCTGGCAGGACGGACAGGTACATATCAAAGCCGGAAAAGACGATACCGTCAGGCTTATCCTCAACGGGGTATCCCTGAGTCATTCAAAAGGCGCCGCCATTTATGCCGAAAAATGCAGTGAAACCATTCTGCAGCTGGCAAGCGACACCGACAATACCGTCATTGACAGCGGCAGTACCGGTCAGACGGAAGAAGCTTCCGTGAGTGAAACCGGCAGCACTTCCGATTCCTCCGACAATGATACCCCTAATGCTGCCATTTTCATTCAGGATGATCTCACGATACTTGGTGACGGTACCCTGACAGTCACCGGCAGTCATAACGGCATTACCAGTAAAGATAACCTGACGATCACCGGCGGCACCCTGAACGTCACGGCAGATCATCACGGCATTACCGGCAAGGATAATCTCACGATAGACGGCGGTACCGTCAATGTCACTGCCAAAAAAGGAGACGGACTTCGCTCCACCTATTCCGATACCGCTAAAACGGATAAGGGCCATATCACCGTCAATAGCGGTACCGTAACCGTCAACGCTTCCGAAGACGGCGTCCAGGCAGAGAAAAACCTTACCATTAATAATGGCACACTGAATGTCACAACAGGCGGCGGCGCCGGCGAAGTCAAGAGCAATACTCCCGACGGATTTCCGGGAGGCTTTCCCGGAGGGAACCGTCAGGAACAAAAAACCACAGAAAATGAGGACAGTAAAAAAGGACTGAAAGCAGGTTCCGATATTATCATCAACGGCGGTGTAATTACTCTTGATACGTATGATGATGCGATTCACGCAAACGCCGATACTGCCATAAATAACGGTACCCTGACGATCAGAACCGGTGATGACGCCATTCATGCCGACAATATTCTGAATATCAGCGGAGGAACCACCCTCATCACTCAGTCATATGAAGGCCTGGAAGCGATTCAGATCAACATTTCAGACGGCAGTGTCGATATCACAGCCAGTGATGACGGCATCAATGCCGCCGGCGGAAATGACAACAGCGGTTTCGGCAATTTTGACGGACAAATGGACTTTGGCGGACGGCATCATATGTCAGCCGTCACTTCTCCCGATACCAATCCAACTATCATGCAGACAACGGCAGAAACTTCCGATCATTCCTCCGAATCTGCCACGGAATCAGCCCTGAACATCAGCGGCGGTACGATCTGTGTCAACGCCGGCGGAGACGGACTGGATTCCAACAGCACCCTGAATATCAGCGGCGGCACCATCATCATCAACGGACCGTCCGCAGGCGGCAACGGTATTATTGACCATGACGGGACCTGCAAAGTGACCGGCGGATTCCTGATCGGAGCCGGCACCTCGGATATGCTGGAAATGCCCGGCAGTGATTCCACGCAAAAAACCGTTGCCATTACCCTGAATCAGACCCTGAATGCCGGCACCCTGATCTATGTACTGGACGGCAGCGGACAGGTCATTGCCGCCATGCAGCCCGAAATCAATTATGGGTGTCTGATCCTCAACAGGTCTCTCCTGAAAGACGGCGAAACCTATACCGTCTATACCGGCGGTACTGTTACCGGCACAGCTCTCCACGGCTATTATTCTGATGCCGCCGTATCCGGAGGCACCCAATTTACCGCCTTCACCGCCTCCGATGCCGTCACTTATGTCAATGAAAACGGCGTCACAACCGGTAATAATTTCGGCGGCATGGGTGGTCCCGGCGGCATGGGCGGTCACGCACCCAATCTGTGATCCGGCGTCCGGTTACATGGATCCGGCAGCGTGTCTTAACGGTTACTGAAAAAGGGAAGAAAGCCACTGGAAAAATTCCGCCAATCGAAATCCGACAGCATAGGGTTCACTGTCTGTCACGATATCCTGCTCCCCCTCATTCAACACTTCCTGCAGTTCACTCCCATCCGCTCCCGGCAGACATAATCCCGGATATAATACACACCACCAATTATGCCCCTCCCCTTTTCCCAGTACAATCCGTAAGGCATCATATTTTCCGGCAGGCAGTGTAATATTATCATACACTCTCGTCTGAAAGTGCATATTCGTTACCGAAACGGTAACACCATAGTCAAAGCCGCTCTCACGAACGACCGACTCCGCCGCAGCCTGTAATTCCGCCAGCCGCTCCTTTGCTTTCACAATTGCCTCCTCTTTACTATGGCAATCACGGAAAAGCCTCTCTGTTTCTGACAGTAACGCATCCCTGACGCGAAGTTTCAGAGTCTGATCTTCTTCACTGTCAGAATGTGCCATGATATGCAGACGAAATACTTCACTTCTGATCTCTTCACAGGCTCCGCTGAATCCCGATAAGGCAAATAGTGTGAGAACCAATAATCCGCTGATCAATGCCTTCATTGCTTTTCTGATCCATTCCATCCTGACCAACCCCTTTCTGTCTGAAAAAAGGATGGTCAGTTTCCGGAAAGTTTATACTATTATCAGATAAACAGACTATTTATAGCCCCGGAAATCCATTTTGTCCGGCATTTTCTCGGGGGAAACCCTTTTTTCAAGTGAAAAAAGGGTTATCCCCCGAACCCCCTTCCTAAAAAAGCTGATTTTGCTTTTTCTTTTCACAAACCAGTGATTCCATTTGTAAAAATATGTTATGACAACGGTTTATTTTCTGAAAATCGATTTTCCTGATTTAGAGCAATCCCCAAATAAAAGCAAAATTTAAGAGCGTGGCGTTTGGATTGCGGAGTGCGGAGTTATCCGGATTACCTCTGCGGATCAGAGGAAGCGATCGGGCCACAGACGAGACCAGCCCCCACATTTTATACACTGATTCAGTTGGATTGCTATCAGTATGCGCAAGCGGTTGCGCCACAGCAGCTCTCGACAGGTATCAGAAGTATCACTTGCCAGATATTACCTGATACCGCTAAATCAGCAAAAAAG
>CACYCN010000240.1 GCA_902772895.1 uncultured Ruminococcus sp. | reverse complement strand
GGCGTGAGGCGGTGAATCAGGATATTCTGACTGCGCTGCAAAAATCGGGAGCGGCAGCTTGCCGCTGCCGGCGATGCTTAGTACTGTTTGCCCCAGTAGACCATATGTTGAGCCGGTTTGCCGCAGCAGACACAGACATCGCTGAGATGATCTTCAACGAAGGGGATACATCTGGATTTTACGCCGCCGGTTTCGTCTTTGAGTTGGTCTTCACAGGCGGAATCGCCGCACCACATTGCTTTGATGAAGCCGGGCTTATGAGCGGCGATATCAAGGAATTCTTCATGTGTACGGGCTTCGAAGGTTTTTTCCTGCAGGTTTTTCAGGGCAGCCTCATACATAGCGTTATGAACGTCCTGGAGAGCCTTTGTGACAGCTTCTTCGAGATTGTCAAGAGAGACAAATATCTTTTCACGATTATCACGGCGAACCAGAACACACTGATTCTTTTCGATATCCTTAGGACCGATCTCAATTCTGACCGGTACACCCAGCATTTCATACTGACTGAATTTCCAGCCGGGGGCTTTATCGCTGTCATCAAGTTTGACACGGAAGTCCTTATCCAGCAGACGTTGTTTCAGTTCGTTGGCTTTGTCGAGGACACCGGGTTTCTGCTGCGCGACAGGAATGATCGCTGCCTGAATCGGCGCAATTTTCGGCGGCAGAACAAGACCGTCATCGTCTCCGTGAACCATAATGATAGCGCCGATCATTCTGGTAGAAACACCCCATGAAGTCTGGAAGGGATATTGCAGGGTATTGTCACGGCCGGTGAAGGTAATATTAAAACTACGGGCAAAGCCGTCACCGAAGAAATGGGAAGTACCGCCCTGCAGGGCAACACCGTTATGCATCATCGGTTCAATCGTATAGGTTTCCACAGCGCCGGCAAACCGTTCTTTTTCGGTTTTACGGCCCGTCACGGCAGGAATCGCAAGGGTATCACGGTAGAAGTCGGTATAGACCTGTAACATTCTCTGTGTTTCCTCACGGGCTTCCTGTTCGGTTTCATGAATGGTATGACCTTCCTGCCAGAGAAACTCGGAGGTTCTGAGGAAAGGACGGGTGGTTTTCTCCCAGCGGACCACAGAACACCATTGATTATAAAGTTTCGGCAGATCACGATAGGAATTGACTACCTTCGCATAATGTTCACAGAAGAGTGTCTCGGAAGTCGGACGGACACAAAGACGTTCCGTCAGTTTCTCACTGCCGCCTACGGTAACCCAGGCGCATTCCGGCGCAAAACCTTCCACATGATCTTTTTCTTTCTGAAGGAGGCTTTCGGGGATAAACATCGGCATATAGACATTTTCATGTCCGGTCTTCTTGAAACGTCTGTCCAGATCATGCTGGATATTTTCCCAGATGCCATAGCCATAGGGACGGATGACCATACAGCCCTTGACGCCGCTGTAATCGACCAGTTCCGCCTTCTTGACAATATCGGTGTACCATTTTGCGAAATCAACCTCACGGGAGGTAATTGCTTCAACCATCTTTTTCTGCTGTGCCATTTCAATTCATTCCTTTACTAAAATCCTGTTATACGGAGTTTTCCGAAGAATCACATAACAATTATAGTATGAGCGCAGGGATTTTGCAAGTAGTATCCCAAAAAAATAACGGCTATCCGACGGATAGCCGAAACTTTTCATTATTGATGGTTCTCGATATACTTTACGAGATTGTCAACGGTCTTGATGTTTTCGATTTCCTCATCGGGAACCTCAACTTCAAATTCGTCTTCAATCGACATCAGCAGGTCAACTACGTCCAGAGAATCTGCGCCCAGATCATCGATCAGGGAAGTATCAGGGGTAATTTTATCCTCTTCTACGTCGAACTGCTCGCTAAGAATAGCCTTTACCTTTTCAAGTACCATTGGTAATTCCTCCTGTAAAAAATAATAACATCCAAAAATCGTGCTTTCGCTTTCTGCTTGTAGACAAAAAAACGGGTTTGTGTTACAATAGAAAGCGGAGTTCATCTTTCGACTCCTCCACACAATTTTTCTTATACTCAAATCTTATAAGGTATTCCGTATTTTGTCAATATGAAAATCAAAATTTTCTATCGGAAATTAATATTTTTTTAAAATGCGATCAATTTTGTTGCATTTGCATAAGAGAAAGGGAGATAAAAATGTCAAAAAGGAAATTCGCTGTAATCGGACACCCGATCGGTCATACCATGTCGCCGTTCATTCATGAAAGACTGTTTGCCCTGGCGCAGGAAGAAGGAAGCTATACGGTTCTGGATGTCGCACCGGAAGAGTTTTCCACCAAAATCAAGGCGCTGAATGAACTGGCAGGTTATAATGTTACGATCCCCAATAAGCAGGTGATTATTCCCTTCCTTGACCGGCTGGATCCAAAAGCGGCGCTGTATGGTTCTGTGAATACCGTGCGTAACGGTGCGGTCCGGGAAGGCTTTACCACTGATCCCGACGGTTTTTTAAAGGCGCTGGAGGCGAATGGCGTGACGCTGAAAGAAGATGTGGTCATTCTTGGCTGCGGCGGAGTGGCACGTACCTTTGCGTTTGAAGCGGCATTGGCCGGCTGTGAGCTGACGATGGCGGTACGTCCGGAAGATCAGGCGGTCTGTCAGAAACTGACGGAAGAACTGCGGGAAAAAGTCGGCGGAGTTTCGGTGAATACCTGTCTGATTCAGGAACTGAGCGGAGATCATCATTTACTGGTCAATGCGACCCCTGTGGGGATGTATCCCAAAACGGATGCCGTTCCTGTTCCGGAAAAGGTACTCTCTCACTGTGAAAATGTCTTTGACGCCGTGTATAATCCGCTGGCAACCAAGCTGGTTCAGCTGGCACGGGCGAATGGTTCTACGGCGATCGGCGGAATGGCCATGTTAGTCTGGCAGGCTGCCGTGTCTCATGAGATCTGGGACGGCACCGTCTATCGGAATGATGATATCAATGAACTGATCGAAGACAGCGCCAGAGAACAGGCGAAACGATTTTGAGAGGGAACTGCTATGTCAAGAAAAAATATCATTCTATGCGGCTTTATGGGCTGCGGGAAAAGCACGATCGGCACACTGTTGGGGAAGAAAATGGGAATGGCGGTTGTGGATCTGGATACTTATATTGAAAAAAAGGAAAATAAAACGGTTTCCGCAATTTTTGCGGACAGCGGGGAAGCCTATTTCAGACAGTGTGAACGGGAAGCAGCCGCAGAACTGGCACAGAAAAACGGCATTATTATCGCTGCCGGCGGCGGTACGCTGACCTTTCCGGAAAATGTGAAAGTGTTGAAAAGCAGCGGTACCATTATCTTACTGGATGTACCCGTTGAAGTGGTGGCACGCCGTCTGGAACATGATACGACACGACCGCTGCTGAATCGTCCCGATAAAGACCAGGCGATGAGAGAACTTTATGAAAAACGGATGCCTTTATACAGGGCAGCCGCTGATCTGATCGTTGACGCTTCCGACAGCCCCATGCAGATCTGTTACCAGATCATGAAGGAAATCTGATCAGAACGGTTCCCGTACCGACGTATTATCCTGTCGGTACAGGAACCGTTTTTTTGTAAGTATCGTATTGTGGAAGGATACGGTTCTGAAAGCCTGTCAGGGGATGATCTGACTGATCCGGTTGATCTCATCAATGACCAGCAAGTTGCCCTTGACTTCTTTGGGAAGTATCAGCAGTTCGTAACAGACATCCGTTATCTGATCGGTCGGCTGTCGGGAATAAGTGGTTTCTATCGTATAGCTGATACGATTGACGCAGATTCTGGCATCGCTGATCTGAATCCCGTTGACCGGCGCATAGAATATTTCCGGCCGTAATACCAGATTATGGGTGCGGAAAAATGCTTCGTCATAGACGTATTCCGAACTCATCAGGGCTTCCAATAAGAGATTTTCCAGATCCGAAACCGCATTGGCGTCATTACCGGATGATGCCAGACTGATCAGCCGGTTGGAATAGTGGCGATAGGAGGATTGGATGAGATCGGTATAATATTGATGATCCGGACAGTATTCGGCGCTATAGACAAAGTTACTGTAATTACACGGATAACTGATATAACGGTGTTTGCCGTCTGTTTCCGGAAGCTGATCGGCAGGACGGGAAGTGAAAATGATATATTCCGTTTCCAGCGGCAGATCTGCCATCAGCAGTTTGGTGTAACAGTTCATCACGATGGTGAACAGCAGCATGAATGTCATCAGCGGTAAGAAAATAGCCCGGGAAAGATAATGCAGCTTCTTGTGTGCCTTGAGGAGAAAATAACCGGAAGCTGTCATCAGCAGGACACAGAGAATTTTTACCGGTATCGATCCCCCCGGTAAAAACAGGGATATCAGACAGCATATCGCAAAGGGAAAATAAACGGGAATGATGGCAGGGTCCAGACGTTTCTGTGAATTCATCCCGATCGTCTGATGAAGACGTACCGTCAGAACGGATAACACAACAGCCCCGGCAAATGAAAAAAACGTTACCAGAATAAATATCGTCGTATTCATCCGTTCCAGTGTCAGATAGAAAATATGCTTTGTGATCAGAAAAATATAGATGCCATATAATGAGGCGATCGTTGCGGAGACAATGATCGGCGGCAGAATACGGATGTTTTTTTCCTGTCGGGGATCGGCAGGGGCTGTTGGTGGTTTATCCGGCCGCACAGGCAGGTATTCACCGGTATTCAGGTCATAGGGGTTCTGGGAAAATAACCCTGTATAGGGATCATATGCTTCCTCTTCCATGGGCGGGGGAATGTCCGGTGCAGTATCCTGCGGCGGAACGGGAGTGGGGGTTTCAGAAGAATCCTTCATTTTACCAGCACACTTTCACCGTAGGAATCGATCACCACAATGGCAGGAAAGTCTTCTACCGTGAAGCGATAGATGGCTTCCGTGCCGAGATCTTCATAGGCAAGGGTTTCCGCTTTTTTGATACTCCTTGAAATCAGCGCGGCAGCTCCGCCGATGGCGGCAAAATAAACGACCCCGTTTTTTACCATAGAGTCAATGACTTCCTGATTTCTGGCTCCCTTTCCGATCATGCCTTTCAGTCCTCTGTCCAGCAGCGCAGGCGTATATTTATCCATCCGATAGCTGGAAGTGGGACCTGCCGGTCCTACGGCATGACCGGGTTTTGCCGGTGCAGGGCCTACATAATAAATGACTTCACCGTTGATATCCACCGGCAGCGGTTCTCCTTTTTCGATCAGTTCATATAACCGTTTATGGGCGGCGTCCCTGCCGGTAATGACGGTTCCCGTCAGCAGAACACTGTCTCCGGCATGAAGATCACGGATGGTTTCGTCCGTCAGGGGAAGTGTAATTTTCTTTGTCATCCTGGTTTCCTTCTTTCTGTCTCAGATTACGGTTTCCTGATGTCTTGCGGCATGGCAGCAGATATTGACCGCTACCGGCATTCCGGCAATATGTGTCGGGAAGGTTTCGATATTGACGCCTAATGCCGTAGTGATGCCGCCCAGTCCCGCAGGACCGAATCCCATCCCGTTGATTTCTTCCAGTAACTCCTTTTCCAGACGGGCATATCGTTCGTCAGGATGTCCGGTATCGATCGGACGCAGGGTTGCCTTTTTGGCAAGCATGGCGGCTTTTTCGAATGTTCCGCCGATTCCGATCCCTACTACAATGGGCGGACAGGGATTGGGCCCTGCATATCTCACTACATCCAGAACAAACTGTCTGACACCTTCCAGTCCTGCCGACGGTGTCAGCATCTTCACCGAAGACATATTCTCACTGCCGAATCCTTTACAGCCGCCTAAGATCCGGATCTCCTGACCGCTGACGATCTGTGTATAGATAATGGCAGGGGTATTGTCCCTGGTATTGATCCGGTCGAATACCGGGTCACTGACAACCGATTTCCGCAGATATCCGTCAATATAGGCCCGTCTGACACCTTCCTGAACCGCCTCTTCAAAACTGCCGTTCTCAATTACGACATGGTCGCCGTATTCGACAAATAATACTGCCATGCCGGTGTCCTGACAGATCGGTACCTCTTCGCTTGATGCAATGGCATGATTTTCAATCAGCTGTCCCAGTACGTTCTTCCCGATCGGAGAGGTTTCTTCCTGCTGCGCTTTTTGTAAGGCGCTGAGAATATCTTTCCCGATGTGATAGTTCATGTCCATAAATAGCTTCTTCACCGCTTCCGTAATATCAGCGGCGTTGATGGTTCTGATTTCCATTTTTGTCATAGACTCCTTTCTCGTAGCTTCTGCCTCTTTTTATTATACTGAATCCCCTCTTTTTTTTCAATCCTCTTTTCTCAGGAGTCGGACGCTGTCTGACATACCCGTTCCCGGTCATTCGTAGAATGGAAGCAGGAATATTTCCTTTCCGATAAGGGGTTCCCTTCAGGAACTTTCACGGGATCAAAGGGATTTTTGTGCTTCCCGGTGCAGCAGGTTGTATTTTGCGGAATGATGTGATAAGATAGAGATCAGGAAAGAAATTACACTGAAAGGAGTTATCATATGGAGAATCAGACATGTGCGGTGATTCTTGCCGGCGGCGAAGGAAAACGAATGAGATCCAACCGGCCGAAGGTGTTGGCGGAGGTATTGTTCCAGCCGCTGCTTAAATGGGTGATCGATGCGGCAAGAGGCGCCGGAATTGAGGATATCTGTGTTGTGACGGGAAGTAAGAGAGAGTATGTGGAGGATTATCTGAAGACCCTGCCCTTTACGGTGGAAACGGTCTTTCAGGCGGAACGTCTGGGTACCGGTCATGCGGTCATGCAGGCTATCGATTTTCTCAAACGTCACAGCGGACAGGGTGTCATTATTCTCAACGGCGATGCCCCGTTTATTTCTTCCGATACCATCCGTTCCGTGCTTGAAGCCGGTGCGGATGCGGCCTGTACGGTGGTTTCGGCAGAAGTCGATGATCCGAAAGGCTATGGCAGGATCCTGCGGAAAGAAGACGGTGTCTCTCTGCAGGCGATTGT
>CACYCN010000239.1 GCA_902772895.1 uncultured Ruminococcus sp. | reverse complement strand
TAGGATTCTCCTTTGTTCCAAATTTATGCATTGTTTCTCACAATGTGGTAATACAGGAAGAAACAACAATATGATAGACAAATACACCCGCAATGGCATAAGCGGTAACCACTCCGCAGGTGCCCCAGCCGACTATCTTTTTCCAGAGCTGTTTTCCGCTGAGCATCTGCCATGCCAGGAACCCGAGTGACAATGCTCCGATCACAATAAGCGGTACCCCGTATCGCACATTCATGGTACATACATGCGGGAAGTCTACACAGAAATAGAGATAACAGCCAAAGAACACAAAATATAACAGTCCGATAAAGATCTTGATATTGCGGTCAATCACGTTTTTCTTCACGAACAGATAGATCATGGCGATAAAGCCCAGTATTCCTGCCGCTACAACCGCCCAGAACAGAAAATAATTATAGCCTTGAATGGCAGGGAAATGACGGGTCGCAATTCCTTCATCAAAGGCGGATGTCTTGAAGAAACCGACCAGCGGGTTAAATTCATTATACTTACCGCCGTACATGGTGAACTGATCCGCCACATCCTCAAACTGGAAGAAGCTGAAATCAAAGAAACGTGTCGTCAACGGAATATCGCCCACATACTGTGAAGAGGTTTCCGAAAGTTTGGGAACATAGGTCAGCGGTACACCGAAACGAATCAGATTCCGTACCGACCAGAATAAACCGATCGGGGCACAGATTCCCAGAAATGCGCCAAACTGAGCAAGATATTTCTTGAAATGCCTGATATCGCTGAAAAAGGCGTAAAGAAAGACAAACGCAATCGCAGGAGCAACCATCCATACCGAAAGCTTCGTAAACATTCCCAGACCTACACACAAAGCTACGGCAATAATATGTCTGACCTTTCTGCTGCGATACCAGTAGAGCGTATTCAGGATAGCCCCAAGAATGAATGCAATGGAAAGAATATCATTATTGACGCTGCCCGACAGGAAATAGAAGGTCGGACAGAATGCAATCACAGCAGTCGATACAATCAATCCGGAATGTTTCAGTCCTACACGCTTGAAAATCTTATAGGACAGAATCATACACGCCGAAGAATAGAATAAAGTCAGAAGCTGTACATTCTCAAAGGCATCTTTTATGTCAACCCCCAGCCATGTCTGGAGACGCATCCATAAAGCCGCAATGATATGATGCAGCGGCGGATGATAGAACTGATCCGTCCGGCGCACGTCATACTTCGTCAGATGACCATAATCATACAAATAGCGCATATATCCGGCATGACCGCTTCTTTTGGTAATACTATAAACATCATGCTGAATCATACTGGTCGGCATGGCAATGACATAGGACAGCCGGATCACAAAACCCACAAGGAATAATAACAGGATGATTTTATTCATCGTAAGCGTTCCGGTAATGGCAAAATATAAAAATAAAGCGGTTGTGATTCCCAGACCGGCATTCATGATGACAATCGCAATGGAATGATCCTGAAAGGTACAATGAAACAGATAGAACGCAGCTGCTACAGACAGAACAATCAATATTCCGAAAATACCGAGTTTGACAGGCAGCTTACTTTTGATGAACTGCGGCATCAGCATGGTGATACCGGCAATCAGTATCGCCGCATACATCACTGTCAGCGATATCAGATTACTGCCGGGGGTTGTCAGGGTAAAGCAAAGCAGAGAAATGATTGCCGTTGTGATAAACGGATGACGCACCGCAATCTGAAAGTACTGACCGGACAGAATACGACTGAGAGGATCTTTCTTTGGTGGTTTAACGGCTGTTCTCACAGACGCTGCAGCTTCTGCTTCCGCAGTTGTCTGATTCGTTTCATCAGACCCGTCAGGTTTTTCTGTCATAACGGGCTGATCGGAATGGACATGATTTTTCTTTTCTTCCATATTGAACCTCTTTTCTTTGGATTGATAGAATGATACTGCCGGACTTTCCCCTTTCCGTCTTCTCTGAAAGAACGATAAAAGAACCGCTCCTTCCTCCAATCAGATTTCAGGAAAGTTCTTCCGCAAAAGAACTGTCCGGTCATATCATGCGGCAGCACGCAAAGAGGCAGGAATACAGATGTACTCCTGCTGTCTCAAGCATGAACCGTTACGATTCTGCGGATTGTTTGGTTTCATGGTATTCTTTCTCGGTATTGACATTCCAGATCATCTGTTTATCGGTCACACCGCTCTTGATCGACTGAGCGGCCCGGATTGCCGTCAACATTGAGTGATCCATATTATTATAACGGTGCTGACCGTTACGTCCGACACAATAAAGATTGTCAAATCCGTCAAGATACTGAATCAGATCGCCGATAAAGGCATAGGTATCGAAATAAGCCGGATAAGCCTTTTTAATCTTTTCACGATGACTGTCCAGCACTTCATTTGCCTGAATGACACCCATACTTTCCAGTTCACGGGTTGCCATTGCGATACACTCACTGTCTGTCATATTCCAGAATTCATCGCCCTCTGCGCAGAAATATTCCAGACCGATCCATACGGTATTTTCCGGATCCTTCACCATATAGGGAGACCAGTTATTAAAAATCTGAATTCGTCCCAGTTTGACGTTGGTTTCCTGTACATAGATCCAACAGTCCGGAACAATATTACCCAGCGTTCTGACCTTGGTTTTATTTTCCAGATTCAGCTTATTCACCAACAGTCCTACCGTTACAAAGTCACGATACGGCAGTCCTTCGGCAATATCAAGGATTTCTCTGGGAGGTTCGTCTCCTGTCATGCCGACTACCAGATCCTTTACCGGCATCGAAGAAATGAAAATATCGCCTTCAATCGTTTTTTTACCGTCTTTCGTTTCACAGACAACCGCTGTCACTTTCCCGTCATGACAGACGATTTCTTTGACATGATACCCTTTCAGAAGTCTGGCGCCTTTCCTGACAGCCTGATCAGCCGCCAGTTCCCAAAGCTGACCGGGGCCGTATTTCGGATACCAGAACTGTTCGATCAGAGATGTCTCGACATTCTTCCTCTTTTTCTTGCCGCCGAAAAGCTTGGAAAACATATCTTTCAATACCGCACGGATGGAAAGTCCCGTGACTCGCTGGGAACCCCAGTCAGCCGAAATATCTCTCGGATGACGTCCCCAGAGTTTTTCGGTATATCCCTCAAAAAACATACTATACAGCTTTTTACCGAAACGATTGATATAGAAGTTTTCCAGAGAGGTTTCCTTCTTTTTGAAAATGCTCGCTTTCAGATAGCTGAATCCTGCCGCCATTGTCGTAAAAAAACCCATATTCTTGATCGTGGCAGCCGACATGGTAACGGGATAATCAAAGAAATGCTTACGGTAATAAATTCTCGATACTCTGTCACGAACCAGCATCACCTGATCTTCCGTTTCAGGGTCAGGACCGCCTTCTTCCAAAGGCTTTTCTCGTCCTAACATCTTATCGTCAAACGCATCCTTTCCCTGAATCGGCATCAGATCGCTCCACCAGTTCATAATCTCTTCACTCTTGGAAAAGAAGCGATGTCCGCCGATATCCATCCGGTTGCCATGATAGCGCACGGTCTGTGAAATACCGCCAATCACCTGCGTTTCTTCCAGAATCGTAATTTCATATTCTTCCGGGGAATCCTTCAATAACTCGTTTGCCGCCGTCAGTCCTGCAGGACCGGCTCCAATAATCACTATTTTTTTCATTTTCATAAACCTTTCTGTCTGATATGATTCCATGATTCTTTCCATCAAGCACAAAATACAGGTTCTGAAAAGGGAATCATCAGGAACATTTTCTTACTTATGATTGCTGAACGGATCTTTTCGAATCCTTCTTCTTTCAGGATGATGATCTGCTGAAAATCACTTTTTCTTCTGATTCTTCCTGTCATTCTTCTGTCCGGAAGAAGCTTTTTGTTGTACGTTCTTAGCGGAAGAAGTTTTCCCGGTCTGAGCATCCTCTTTCTGATTCTTATCATCTGCCGGTTCTTTTTCTTCCACCTTACGATAAAGAATGAACTTCCGGGCAAAGAAATTCCACATATACACGATCACGACAGCCAGTACCTTACCGATGATATAGTACTTATCCGTCGGCAGCAGAGGACCAAAGAGTTTCCAGCTGACCAGGATACCCGGTCCGAACATACCTTCCACCGCAAAAGGTTCAATAATCAGCTGTGTCAGTCCCAGACCGATAATGCCGATGACAGCAAATCCGATAAAATCAATGATCCGGTTTTTGACCTTTGCCTTTGCAAAAACCCAGAACGTAGAAATGATATAATTGACCGCCAAACCGGCGATAAAGCCGAAAACGGCGGCAATTCCCTCCGGTGCGCCAAACACTTCACGAATGAAGATCAGGATCAGCATATCAACGACTGTCGCAATTCCTCCGACAAACAAACTTCTGAAAAACTGGATTCCCGTATGACTGGTATCGCCAAAAAACAGCTCCTTGATTTTCATAGATTTCCCATCGCTCCTTTTTCTTTTTTCCACAATTATACAAATATCATTGTAATCCATCTGACCTGAAAAGTCAACTTTTCCTCTCCTCTTTTTCTTATTTCCAGGGGCTACTCGCCCTGCACCTCGCCGGAGCTCTGCCCCAGACCCGCGTGTTCGCGACCCCCTCGCTACGCTTCGCTTACTTCTATGGTGATCTCCTGCTTCCGTACCCGCAATTCTCACAACAATGATCCCGAAGATACTCAGAAATGCAAGCATTCACTGATCGGTCGGTTTATTACAAAAAACAGGCGCATAAACTGTCAAAGACCAAAATAATGCTCGTTTCGTTTTGAGTAGCCGGAAAGCAGCCCTCCGGGCTGCGGCGGCGGATGAAAACATTTTTCTGCCCCGCCTGCGCCGTGAAACGCGGACACGAAACTTGAAGTCCACACTGTCAGAGTGAGCGTATGCGAACGACAACGCGAATTGGAAGCGGCAGCTTGCCGCCGCCG
>CACYCN010000238.1 GCA_902772895.1 uncultured Ruminococcus sp. | reverse complement strand
TATCGTGACAGCTATACGAAAAAGACGGAACATCACTGGGATGAAGGAATTGTCACCGTAGAAGCCACCATGTTATCCAGCGGCATCAAGGTATATAGCTGTATCGACTGCGGCGCCTCCCAAACAGAGATACTGCCGCCGGTCCCGATGCTGCCGCTGACAAACTGTTCAATGATTTCCGCCGAAACCGTAACAGCCGGTGATGAATTGCTGCTGCATGCCGCAGCCGAAGGCGGTTCCGGACAGTATAAATATGCTGTTTTCAGTCAGGACGAGAATTCCGACGATTGGAAAACCATCCAGAGTTACAGTGCCAATGACGAAATCAACTGTTCGCTGACTACCATCGGCACCACCACCATATGTCTGAAGATTCAGGATACCTTCGGCAATCACCTGACGCAGTATTATTCCGTCACCGTGACACCGGGTTCTCCCCCTGTGAACACCTCCACATTATCTGATACTCAGATTCTGCTGGGACGCAGTGTGACAATAGATGCTTCTGCAGAGGGCGGAAGCGGAGACTATCTGTTTGCCGTATATTATAAGAAAACCAGTTCTTCCACCTGGTCAAAAGTCAGCGGCTACACATCGACCACGGCTTTTAAACTCACACCAAAAACAGCAGCAAGCTATCTTGTCAGGGTTCTGGTCAAAGACAGCAGCGGTATGATTGCCGAAAAGCAACTGACATTGAAAGTGGAAGCCGCTTTCCTGAACAATACCTCAACCCTGTCAGCCGATCAGATCGATAAGGGTGAGACCGTGAATATCAGATGCGCCTCACAAGGCGGTACCGGTACAGTCACCTATGCGGTGTACTATAAGAAATCCACCTCATCCACCTGGACAAAAGCACGTGGCTACAGCACCTCCCAGACAGCTTCCGTCACACCGGGAGGTACCGGTACCTATCAGATCAGAGTCAAAGCCAAAGACGCTGCCGGACAGATCGTGAATAAGGATTTCACCCTTCAGGTCACCGCACCGCTGCAGAATACTTCTACTCTCAGCTCAGACTCCGTTACACTCGGAGAAAAAATCAAGATCCGGTGTCTTGCCGCCGGCGGAACCGCGCCCTATGAATACGCTGTCTTCTATAAAAAATCGACCTCCCAGAAATGGACAACACTGCACGACTACAGCACCGTCAATGTCATGATGCTCAAACCGGGTGTCGCAATGAATTATGATATCCGTGTCGATATCAGAGACAGTCAGGGACAGATCGCCAGCCGGACTTATACACTGAGCGTCACAAAATAAACCTTTTCTCTGATCCTATGGAGACGCCCAACGTGATCCGCTCATTTCATTTCAGCCATACAAAAAACAGCTTGCCAAAACGGCAGGCTGTTTTTTGCAGCATATTCATAATAAAACGCAAATACCTTCTCAGGTATCATCGATAGCGGCAGCTTGCCTGCGCTTGTACTGATACATTCTTTCGTCAGCGATGGAAAAGAGACTTCTCAGTTTATCATCGTCATCCACCAGATCATGTACCAATCCCACGGAATACTCTCCCCGGATCTTTGTACCGCCGATATCCACTTCCGGACTGACCTGCAGCATATGGTCAAGTTTTTCCCGGAACACTTCTTCTGAAAGATCCGGCACAATCATCAGAAACTCATCTCCGCCGTACCGATAACAATATTGCCATCCGAACGTATCGGCAAGCAATCGGGCGGTGACTTTCAGGAGCTGATCCCCCGTATCATGTCCGTAAGTATCATTGATAGCTTTGAACCGATCCAGATCCAGCATCATAACCGTCACCTCATGATGACAATAGGAAGGATAATCCTGCCGCAAAGCCAGACGATTACAAAGACCTGTCAGAGCATCCGTCAGAGAAATCCTCTGCAGATGCTCATTTTCCTGCCGCAGCTTTTCGGTCAGCTCATCAACTTCACGGAATGCCTGTACTTCCGCCTGTTTCAGCGCACAGACAAAAAGCATATCCGCCGCGATCCCGACCAGTGATACACCGACTTTCCGTAAATTTTCATCCGTAAACTGAAAGAAGCTATGATCCGTGGAAAAAAAGAACAGAGTATAAAACAACATGATCACAGCGGCTACGATACCGCCGCCATAGCCGAAAAGGGCGGAACAGAGTACCAGTCCTGCGATCAGGATCATATTGGGATTGGGAATATGGAGGAAATACACAAGGGCAATCAACGCCAACATGATCACTGCCGAAATGAGAATTTTCTTCGGCAAGCCGAACTGCAAAAGCAACAGTGTATTTTTTCTTTTCTCCATTATTCTGATAACTCCTTCATCCCATCCGGGTTATTCGTTTTCTCAGAGGTACCCTTGACATTGTCTTGTCTCTCCAAAGAAATCCTGCGCTGCTGTTTACTCATAAATTTATTTTCATACATCAGCTTATCCGCACGTCTTGAGACATTATCGACCGAAGGATCTTCTTCGGGATCATAGACGGCGATTCCCCTTGCAATATCAACCTGTTCCCACATCAGCTCGGACTGACTGCGTTTTTCTTCACAGACTTCATCAAATGACTTGAGCAGCTGTTCCCGGTTGATAAAATCATAATCTCTCAGAACAACGGCAAATTCATCGCCGCCGATCCGGAATACCGGACTATGATGAAAAATCTCACAGATCAGCTTACAGGCCGCTTTCAGATATAAGTCCCCCTTATCATGACCGGAAACATCATTGACGGTTTTCAGGTTATTACAGTCAAAGAAACAAACGGCAAATTCCAATGGCTGCTCGGAATGTTTCAATTCTTCCTCCAGATGGCTCATATAGATATCAAAGGCACCCTTATTACGGACGGAAGTCAGGGCATCGGCATAGGCAAGATTATTGAGGTCATTGATCTGCACCTTCAGATGGGACGTCAGACTGTTGAACGCCTTGGTCAGGACTCCCACCTCATCACTGCCCTGATAATCCAATTGACAATCGAAATTACCGTCATTCACCTGCTGCGCCACCTCTGTCAGTTCCCGCAGCGGCTTGGTGATCCGTCCGGTAAAACGCATGGTGATCAGAATAAATACCGCAAGCAGAACCAGTGAAACAACGGAAATCTGCAAAACCCATTTTTCCCATCCTGCATTGATCTCCGAAACCGGAACCGTGACATTCAGTCGCATCCCGTTATTCAGCGGCAGCCAGACAGCCTGTTTTTCCACCCCCTGAAAGGAATACCGGAGATGGGTATCCTTACTGATCAGTCCGTCCGGCACAGCCGGTTGGGTTTTCATGGTAGTCACATCCATACGGGGATGATAGATGATCGATCCGTTTTCATCATTGATAAAGGCATACCCGTCATGATAAAGCGTGATATGATCCACTTCCCTGGCCATGGTCGAATAATCGATTTCGATTCCGATCACACCGATAAACCGGTCATTCCGAAAAATCGGAATATTATAGGAAATTACACGAACTCCCAGATTATCCGTGATATAGGGCGGCAGCCAGATCGCCTTACCGGTCGCCTTCGGCACCGTAAACCATACCAGTTCAGAGGTATTTTCCGTGTCATAGCCGGTAATGTCCGTCACTTCATGTTCCTGAAAGCCGTTTCCGTCAAGATTAACGTACCAGAAACCCTGATCCGTCGATGAAACGGACGGATCAATCCGATAATAATAGGTCAGGACATCCGTTGACTGATAGATGATTTTCGAAAAGAAATCTTTCACCCGTTCCAGATGCTGGCTCATCTGACCGGAAGCTGTTTCTTTCAGATCGGATTCCGCATAAGAGGAAACCGTAGACACATATTTTTCTACACTGTTGAAGTAATAGTTCAGATCTTTTTCTCCGGTTTCACATAACAAAAGCAATTTTTGATCAGAGTCACTGTTGCCGATGTTGCGGATGGCAAATACACCGAGCAGAGTGGCGATAGTCATGGCAGCCACGATCGCACAAACGGTCAGAAGGGTTGTCCTTGTCCGTATGGAACTCAAAGCAAAAAGCACCTCCATAATTGAGTTATCGAATGATGGATGGGATAGCTCTTGGTTTTCAGATTTTGCGTTTCGAATCAATTTTTTATATTGTTTATCTGAATCACTGTGGGATTTCTGTATGATGACCGTCCGGTCATGACAGGCTGTTCATAACCGGACGGTCATCGATGTACATAGATCAATTGCCGTATCTCATCTTGGGTGAATGACAAAAGGATGACCGGATTAACGACGGTCTTTCCAAAGTCTGACACCGGCGATATATTTTTCTCCTTCACTTTCCTTGACCGACACTATTTTCAGCAGAACCGGACAGGGACGACCGTTAATATACAACCGGTATTTCAGTTTGAACTGTTCATTCTCCTGTATCTCACGGCTGACTTTTTCTTTGGTAAAGCTTTCCAGGAACATTTTCCGATCATCCGGATGAATCAGTTCTTTTCCGACGATCACACCCTGTTCAAAGAAATTTTCTCCGGTTCTGGCAAGCCCCAACTTCTGGAAGGCATTCACGGAACTATATTCAAAATAGTGATCCGTTTTCGGGTCCACGGTATAGAGAGTGAGATAATCTCCTGCCAGTGCCATAATACGGGAACTGGCGGTTTCTTCCCTTTGAATGGCCTCGTTCAGTTCCTGCTGTTTCATCTGGGAATCCACCACACTGATACCGATGATGATATGCTTGGCATCGGGCAACATCCGCATGATCTTCATATTGACATAAACCGGGGCGCCGGTATCAATGAGACGATAGGTCGCCGTGAATACCCCCTGCTCATTGAGCTGACGAATGACTTTTTCTTTGGAAAAACTCAGCAGGAAAAGTTCTCTGTCCTCTTCATAGATTCGTTTCATGGTATCCCGTCTGGCAACTTCGAAGAAATTCTGACCATGTCGTTCCATGGCAAGTTCTTCTCCGCCGACGGAAGAAGTATATTCGATAAAGTTTTCCGTTTCCAGATCGACATAATAAATATTATAGTAATCCGCCGCCAATGCCCTTGCGATATTGGCATAAGTAGTTCCCTCATCGGGGGCGGTGATCGACAGAACGGCGATAGCTACTGCCGTTTTATCGGCTGTCGCATTATAGGCGATCCTTCTGACGAAAGAATGGATCGTACTGCCGTCTGACATGAGTTCATCGGAAAAGATCCTTCCCCCTGTCTCACAGCACTGATTGATATAATGGAAAACATTGGCGCCAATCCCGGTAGGAATATCCATAAAACGATGAGATAATTCCTTCACCTGATCTCCGAAATAACGTCTGAGGAAATCACGGTAAGAGGGATTGGTACGCACATAACGGAACTGTCCCTTTTGGATTTCCACAATCGCCATCGGCAGGGTATTGAAAATATTATCCAGGGAATTCTCGTTATCATTGGCAATAATCGCCATATCATACAGATTGACCCGACCCATCTGTTCATAATATTCGGATTCTACGGGATTTTCATAGCCGATCTGGATTCCCTTTTCATAGCGTTCAAGAATCTTTTCCAACGGGATGGGTTTTTCATAATAGAAGCCCTGCAGTTTGGAACAGCCGATCTCCTGCAGAAAATGCACCTGCGTTTCGGTTTCGACGCCTTCGCACACGGTATCCACACCAAGGGAAGTTGCCATCCGCATCAGTTCCGTGAGAAGAATCTTCCGGCTGTCACCTTCATCGAACTTTCTCATAAAGACCATGTCAAATTTCAGCAGATTGAATTTGATACTGGAAAGCACATCCAGTGAAGAATAACCGCTGCCGAAATCGTCCATCCAGACCGGAAATCCCAGCTGCTGGAAGCGGTTGATCTGTTCTTTCATGAAATCAAAGTTAGTGCCGACGGCACTTTCCGTGACTTCAATGGTAATCATGTTCCGTACAATTCCCGAAGCATCCACACGTTTCCGCACTTCTTCCACAAGATCACACGCACTGAAATCCGATCGGGAGAAATTGATGGAATGAGGAACGATATTGAACCCCAGTTTTCGCTGTAGGTTCATTTTTTCCAGTACCCTGTCAAGCATATACAGATCCAGTTTATAGATCTGACCGGAATCCTCGAGGTACGGGATAAAATAAGCAGGCGATAAAAAGCCCCTGACCGGATCGTTCCATCTTGCCAGCGCTTCTTCATCACAGACCCTTCCGTTTACGGCACGGACAATCGGCTGATAATACACCGTGATCCACTTCTCCGCAAGGGCGCGATCGATATTCCCCAGAATATACTGTCTGCGTTCGGCATCATCCCGCATACTCTGTTCATAATATTTGTAACAGGACTTGAAGGTATTGCGCATGGCGTCACAGGCGATTTTGGCTCTGTCACAGGCAATACTGACCGGAACGTCCTCCATGGAAGTGGAATAGATTCCGATGCGTACCGGCAGGGAATCATCCCCGTAAAGATGTTCACACTGACAGAAAAAGTCCCGCAGTATATCCTCCAGTCCCTCCTCACAGGTATAGACCAGAAAATGGTCTCCGCTGACATGACAGCAGTTTTCGGCATGAAAGGTACGGCTCAGAAGACGGGCAAATGCCTGGAGCAGCTTATCACCCTCTGAAAAACCGTGTCTGGCATTGAAGAATTTCATGCCGCTGAGATCCATGAACAGCAGTACCGCCTGACCGCCGTTATTCAGAATTTCTATCTTTCCGATTTCCGCCCGTTCAAAAAAATATGTCATATTCGCCAGTCCGGTCAGAGAATTAAACTGGCTTTTCCGGATCAGACTCGCCTCATCAAATGCCTGATTGAAAGAACACTTCAGTTCCGTTCCGTTTTTCAGCATTCCTTCCGAATAGACACCCTCATCCGTATACCAGACATGTGCCAGTCTGACACCCGTATTGGTATAAACATGTTTTCCGGTGGCATGAATAATCCGATACCCCGAACCGTTCCGTAGTCTGGAACGATAAATCACATCATAAGGGATCTCTTCCGTGGCAAACCGGTAGGCAGCATCGGCAATTCTGGCAACATCATCGGGATATGTGTCTTTATACATATTATGATCCATATCACAATAGGCTTCTTGCCTGTCATCATATCCGAATAAATGACAGAAACCGTCTGAAATAGCCAGTGTCTTCACTGTCTGATCGACAAACTGATAAATCGCATAGGGCTGCTGCAAACTTTCCAGAATATCTTGTTCTTCTTTTGAAAATTGATATTTTTCCATACCCTTCACCCTGAACCTTTTGTTGTCTTTGCATTAATGGGCGATCCGTTCAAATAAATCTGTTTCCGATAACATCATTCTTTGAAAGAAATGTTTCCGTACATACTTGATTTTATTATAGACGATTTTCCTAAATTTTTCAAGCAATATCAAAAAAAATCACAAATTTTCGACAAAAAAGACAAAAAATTACCCTATTCATCGTGAAAATGACTTGTGAGGAAAATCTTACCTATCAGGTATGCTTCTGTTACATTATCTTTAACATTTCTCACAAATTTGTAACAATTCAATAATTTTCACTCGAAATGATTGACGACACCTGACAATTCCTGTATAATAGTATGATAAACATGGAATATAATGCCATTTATTCCATATTTATCTTTTAACGCAAATTATTGTGAGTTTTGTAACATACGATTCTGTCTTCCCTGCCGGAAAGGAGTGAATGCCGCATGGATCGTAAGATGAACAAAAACAGGAAACCCAGAAGATTTTCCGTCAGCATGAAAATGCGTCTGTTTGTGACAGTTGTCGTACTGACGGTTTCTTTTGGGATTGCCATATTATCCTATCTGATCAGCGTCAAACAGATCGATACTTATTTTTCACGTCTGGCTTCCAATTCAGCACAGAATTTTTCCGCTTTTCTCGATCCGGAGTTCTTTCTGAAACTCCGGAATATTGCCGAATCCGAAGAATTTCAGGCCGTTCGTGAAACCGCTGAAAAAACCGAAAATGAAACATTAGTGCAGGACTATCTCACAAAGCAGGGCGTATGGGAGGAATATACACAAAATAGGAGAAAATTGTGTACATATCTTGACAATATGGACGATATCAAGTATCTTTATATTATAGTACTTGGTGACAGCAATGCTGTCTACGATATGTACCTTCTCGACGACTATGACAATCCCCTCTATCAGACCGGCAATTATGAGAAAAGAGAATCGGAACTGATCGGTATTGATACCACAGCCTCTATCGAACCCACTATCTCAACCGGAAACTGGGGCTGGCTGTGTTCCGCCTATTCCCCCGTTTATGCAGAAGACGGTACACTGGTTTGTCACGTCGGCTGTGACGTGGATATGGAAAAGGTTATGTCTGAAAGAAGGAACTATCAGATTTATCTCTCTGTCGGTGCGTTTGCCGTGACGGCTATTGTATTGGGATTTGCTATCTTCTTCACCAATAAGATTATCGTCAGACCGATCAAGCAACTCACCCGTGAGACACAAAAGTTCACTCCTGCCAAAAATACCAGCTATGAAGACGCCGGCGTCATTCGGCTGGATCTGAGAAGTCATGACGAAATCAGTGATATCTATGAGGTCATCCGTTCTACTCAAATGAATGTCATCGACTATCTCAACGATCTGTCAAAACTGGAACAGGATAACCAACAGTATCAGAAATCCCTGAAACGGGCTGAAAATGACATCAAAGATAAGGAAGTACAACTCGGTATCATGAGTAAGGAGGTTAACCGTGATGCGCTGACCCATGTCGGCAGCAAAACCGCCTATCTCAGAAAAGCAGACGAACTGTCCGAAAGTATTGCGGACGGTACTGCGGAGTTTGCCCTGGTCATGGTCGATCTCAATGATCTGAAACGAATCAATGACCAGTTCGGTCATAAATTCGGTGACGCCTATATCAATGGCTGTTGTCAGATTGTCTGCCGTATTTTCAAGCATTCTCCTGTCTTCCGGATCGGCGGTGACGAATTCCTGGTCATTCTGACGGGTGAGGATTATCGGAACCGGGATCCGCTGATCAGACAAACCAGATGGGATTTCTTAAAAACCTATTCCGATACGGAATTGCCGCTGTATGAAAGATATTCGGCGGCCGTTGGTCTGGCTGTCTTTACACCGGAGGACGTTACGTTTGAATATGTCTTCCGCAGAGCCGATCGTGCCATGTATGATGACAAAATGCGTTTTAAAGGTGAAAACGGAAGTTATCGTTAACGGGCTTTTCTGACGGCATGATCCTGTAACCTGAACTGTATGGTGAGTAACCGGCTTAGGAGAGAACACATCCGGAGATTTTTCTCCGGCATCACTGCTGAATTTTTGCTATCACGCTATGATTCTATCTCTTTATCTCTCTGTCTTTTTCCACTTTTTTCTCTCTCATCATTTTAAACTACATTCAGGTGATTTTACATGAATATCCGTATCGGATGTTTTCACGATTCTTGTTGCGGTGCTGGTTTTCTGTGCTGTCAGATGCTCCCGCTCTCATAAAAGAATCGCTAAAGCTGTCAGACTGCTGGATCTCTCCCTGATCCCGCCGATGATCGGTAACCTTATCATTATCGGTTCCAGTATCAAAGAATTCTCTCTGATCGGCTGTTATATCTTTTTTATCGGCATGGATCTTGTCATGGCCGCTTTGGTGAACTTTACGGCAAAATACTGTAAAGCATTCTGCAAATCTCATCGAAAATCTTTCATCATGTATATCCTGCTCGGATTGGACGCCGCTCAGATGATGCTCAATCCGTTCTTTGGTCATGCCTTTGATCTGGAGGCAACGATCGTTCAGGATCTGCCGTACTACAGACTTGTCCCCTTTTACGGACAGACAATACACCGTGTGGTTATCTATACGGTGTTCTTTTTCGTGATTCTGGTTTTTATCATCGCTTCTATCAAAACCGCCAGAATCTACCGGGAACGATATTCCATTATTCTGATTGTCATGGCGCTGGTGGGATTATGGGAGACGTTCTATATTTTCTCCCGCACACCCGTGGACCGTTCCATGATCGGTTATGGCGTTTTCGGCATTCTGGTTTATTATATTTCTCTCATTTACCGTCCGCTGCGGCTGCTGGACAGGATTCTGTCCAATATTGCCTCGGATATGACGGAAGCTCTCTATGTGTTTGACCCGACCGGACGATGTATCTGGTCCAATCAGCCGGGACTGGATCTTCTTGATATCACGGAAGGTGAACTCGATGAAGTCAATGCCCGTCTTTCCGGAATGTTCGGCAAACGGCCCTTTACCAGAGAGGACTGGAAAGATAACCGGATCCTCGGTCACGGCGATGACGCTTTGTATTATTACCTGGAAAATCATTATGTCAATGCCGACAGAAAGCATTTAGCCGGTTCTTATCTGATGATCCGTGACAATACCGAGGAACAGCGCCGTATCAAACGGGAAATCTATAACTCTACTCATGACAGTCTCACCGGTCTGTTCACGAAACAGCATCTCTATGAATGTATCCGCAATACGCTGGAAGAAAAAACGGATGACCATTATGCCGCCGTGTTTGTTGACGTCAAGAATTTCAAGATTGTCAATGACATCTTCAGTTCCGCCTTCGGTGATATTGCCCTGCAGCAGATTGCCGACTGGCTCAGAAATAATATGGCAGGCAAATGCTTATTCGGCAGAATCGGCGGCGACACTTTCGGTGTTTTCATGTCGGCAGAGGAATTTGCCGCCGATAAAGAGAAGATTGAAAAAGAACTGTTGAATTTTATCGTCACCGACGGCAATGTCGAACACCGTCTGCTGATTCATATCGGTGTTTATGAAGTCAGTGACAGATCACTGGATGTTTCGGTCATGTTTGACAGGGCGCATCTTGCGATTTCTACCATCAGCGGTAACTTTAAAAAGCATATCGCCTACTATGACCAAAAACTGCGGGAAAAGGTACTTCTGGATCAGCGGATCACTGCCGGTCTGCAAAAGGCGATCAATACCATGCAGATCAGACCGTATTTACAGCCGATTACCAACCGTTCCGGCAAGGTTGTCGGTGCGGAAGCGCTGGCACGCTGGATTCATCCCGAACAAGGCTTTATGTCTCCGGCAATGTTCATTCCGATTCTGGAAAAGAACGGTCTGATCATCGAAGTTGACAGACATATCTGGCGCTGTGCCTGCAAGATTCTGGCAAGCTGGAAAGGGACCCATGACGATCTGTTCATTTCCGTCAACATCTCCCCCAAGGATTTTTATTTCATAGATATCGTTTCTGAGATCACCGGACTTGTCAAAGAATATGACATCAGCCCCCAAAAACTGCGGATTGAAATTACCGAAACCGTCATGATGACCGATGTGGAAGACAAATTCCGGATGCTCAATGAACTGCGTCGTCTGGGATTTATTGTAGAGATGGACGATTTCGGTTCCGGCTACTCTTCCCTGAATCTGCTGAAAGAAATGCCGGTGGATGTTCTGAAGATTGACATGAAATTCCTCTCAAGCTCTGACAGTGATAAAAAAGCGCAGACGATTATCCGGAATATCATCAAGCTTTCCGAAGAACTGAACATTGTCTCACTGACAGAAGGCGTCGAAACCCAACAGCAATACTCCGAACTCTCCGATATGGGCTGTAAGCTGTTTCAGGGCTATTTCTTCGCCAAGCCCCTCCCCACCGAAGAATTCGAATCCTTTGCCTTCGTCCATTCCACTATTTCCTGACCACTCT
>CACYCN010000237.1 GCA_902772895.1 uncultured Ruminococcus sp. | reverse complement strand
ATTCTACACTCATGATCGAACGTCCGAAATCCGCCAAAAACCTGGAAAGCGTTTCCCAGAGTGTCAAGAAGATTCATCTCCAGCCGCTGTATCCGTCCTATGCCGTTGCCAAATCCTATCGTGATAAGGATGAGATGCGTAAGGCTCTCAATGACCAATGCGATATGTTTATGATCGGCTCCGATAAACTGCTGAATTATTTCCTCTATACCGCTCTTGATAAATATACTTCTCTGAGCTGGGTCAAGGACAGTAAAAAGAAGATCGCCTATTCCGCCTCCTTCGGCAGAACCTTCGGTGATCCCAAAGTACATGCCGAACTGGGCTATTTCTTACAGAAATTCGATCATTTCTCCTGCCGTGAAGACAGCGGCGTTGAAACCGCCAAAAATGTTTACGGTGTCAAGGATCCCGAATGGGTACTGGATCCGGTCTTCCTGTGCGATATGAAACATTATCAGACACTGATCGACCGCTGTACCCGTCAGACTCCCGAAAAATTCGTCAGCGCTTATATTCTCGATCCGAATGATGAAAAAGCCGCTGTGGTACGTGCCGTCCGTGACAGACTGGGCTGTGAATGTGAGAGCTTTTCCGAGTATGAGCGTGACGCTTCTTACTATGCCCCTCTCGGTGACCTCTATCACGGTAAGCTGAAAACCGAGGAACGTCTGCAAAGTATCGCTGACTGTGATTTCTTTGTCACCGACTCCTTCCACGGTATGTGCTTTGCGATTCTCATGAAAAAGCCCTTCTTTGCGATCGTAAACGAGAGACGCGGCGCTCCCCGGTTCTATGCCATCGCTAAGATGCTCCATCTGGAAGACCGGCTGATTGCCGATCCCAAGGAATTCGATCCCGAAAGAATCTCTCAGCCTATCGATTATGACAAGGTTTATGAAACACTGAACCAGGAACGTTCCAGATGTCTGAACTGGCTGAAAAACGCACTGGCTGCTCCGAAACGCAATATCATGTCCGATTATGACAAGATGTGTGAGATCGCCGCCGCTCAGGACAAAAAACTCGCCAATCTGAAAGAACTCATTCTGAGCATGACATCCAATCTTTCCGACACCCTTGCCGGTAAGAACGATATCATGGATTATCTGGATGAACTCGGTAAGAATGCCAAAGGCAATATCGTCGTTATCTCCGTCAAGGATACTCCCGGTCTTGCCATGGATTCCTTTATCGTCAATAAACTCTATAATCTCGGTCTCAGAACCGATCTGGTCGGCAAACACGGTCATAGCTATGTTGCGGTTCTTAATGGCGGCAAAGTCATTTTTGAAAAGCTGGGCGCCAATGAAGATCCTGTGGTATATGAAAAAGAGTTCGGTACCCATTCCCTGTTTGTTACCAGCCGCGTTTACCGGAACGGTAACGAAGCTATCATTAAAATTAACGGTAAGGATTATTCCGTCAATAAGCGTGGTCTGAATATTGTGGTCTATAACAAGCAGACAAGACAACTCGTTGATTCCGTTGCGTTTGATACTCATGTAGCGGGCTTTGACTGTTCCCGTAAATAATTCAGATCCGCAGCAGTCCGTCATCCCGTCAGGTACCGTGACGGACTGCTTATTATTTTCAATCGAATGGAGGAAACTATTAATGGAACCCAACAGCATCTTTCCCTATATTGAAAACGTCAAACTTATGGATCGCTATCTCGGCGACCGGAAAATTCTGCTCTATGGCAAAGACGACACAATGGAATCGTATTTAGTCGAAAAATACGGCAAGGAACGCATCGGCTTTGTTACATCGGATCCCCAGAAAGCCAATGACGAAGTTATCCTGATCGACCAACTCAAGGATCAGAAAGAACAGTCTTTTCTTTACATTACCAAAAATATCGACCAGAAAGATCTTCGTCAGACATTGAAAACCCTTGGTCTGAAGGAATTCAAAGACTTTCTGTTCCTCTACCATAAGCCGATCGTCATCAGACCTGCCACCAAATCCTATAAGGATTCCTACGGAAACGTCGTTCGCAATGACGGAGGTCTGACGATCCGGATCGGCAATCTTTGCTGTAATGCCAAAGTCATCGTTGGTGCCAGCGATAAACTGGACAAGAGCT
>CACYCN010000236.1 GCA_902772895.1 uncultured Ruminococcus sp. | reverse complement strand
GCGTGACAAGATCAAGGAATTGAGAGGTTAAGCGGACAGAAGTGAATCGGAGGGCAAGGATGGAAGACAAGGAAGCGTTAATGCCGGAACAGGAAACAGCGGAAACCGCTGAGTCCGGAGTTTTGAACATTCTCGGACTTGACAAAATCCGAAAAATATCGGATAATAGCAATTTAGAAATCAATATTATTGGTCTTGACAAGATTCACGCCGAAGAAGAGGGAGAAGCTGTCACAGGACTGGAGATGATCCGACCGATCGAAGAAGAGGGCGATCCCCTGACCGGACTGGAAATGATTCATGCCGAGCAGGAAGGAGAAGCGCTGTCGGAGATATCGTCACTTCTTGATGAAACGGAGGAAGTGAATATTATCGGAACGGATCGTATCCGGCATATCTTTTTCAATCAGTTTCCGAAGATGTCGGCATTTGCGTTGGAACTGCTGAGTCTGACCGAACGAGCCAGGCATCTGGATTTTGAGCTGAAGCTCTATGGAGCCAGACAGCATCGTTATGAATTTGCGCCGGTGCTGCCGCTGACGGAGGTCAGGGATTTTGAGAAACGGCATCGTATTACATTGCCGTCCGGATATGTTGAGTTTCTGACGCAGGTCGGCAACGGCGGAGCCGGTCCGGATTTCGGGATATTTTCCCTGGACGAGCTGGAATTCTGCAATTTCTATACCCATTCCAACCGCTGTGTACCGCAGGCGCTGGCAAAAGCGGAACCGGATTATTTTGATTTTTCCTATACGACTGCCCATACGCCGGTAGTGCTGGATTCTGCCCTGACGGAAAGAAAATGGGAAGGACTCTGCACGGAGCTGCAGAAGCTGAATACCTATGGCAGTGAAGCGGCATATGAGAGGAAGCGGCGAGAGCTGTATAACGGGGTACTGCAGATTGTTCATACGGATGCGCCGTTTTGTCCGTCACTGATTTGTCAGGGAGACAGGAGCGGCGAGATTCTGGAGTTTTCACATGACCTTGAGATGCCCCGGTTCAGTGACAAGACCTTTGAAGAATGGCTGCTCGGATATTTTGAGAGCGTCATCAGGATGTTCAGTGAATCCGGAAATGAATAGAAAAGGGGAACAACATTGGCAAGAAAAAACACACCAAGTACCTATGGTAACGAAAGCATCACCTCACTCAAGGGTGCTGACCGTGTCAGAAAGCGTCCGGCGGTCATCTTCGGTTCAGACGGTATTGAGGGCTGTCAGCACTCTGTTTTTGAGATACTCTCCAATTCCATCGACGAAGCCAGAGAAGGCTATGGCAGGGAGATTATCATCACAAAATATGCGGATCATTCTATCGAGATCGAAGACTTCGGACGAGGAATCCCGGTGGATTACAATAAAAATGAGGAACGCTATAACTGGGAGCTGGTTTTCTGTGAACTGTACGCCGGCGGCAAATACAATAACAGTGAAGCCGAAAGCTATGAATTTTCCCTTGGTCTGAACGGACTGGGACTTTGTTCCACACAGTATTCCTCGGAATATATGGATGTGGATATCCGTCGTGACGGCACCCGGTTTACCCTTCATTTTGAGAAGGGAGAGAATGTGGGGGGGCTGAAACGGGAACAGTATACCGGCAGGAAAACCGGAACCAGAATTCACTGGAAACCCGATCTGGAAGTATTTACCGACATTGATATTTCCGACGACTATTTCATGGATACTATCAAGCGTCAGGCGGTAGTCAATGCCGGCATCCATTTTATTTTCCGTTCTGAGAAAAACGGCGCCTTTGAGACGACCGAATTCAAATATGAAAACGGAATCACCGATCATGTCAGGGAACTGGTAGGGGAGGATGCCCTGTCACAGATTCAGACCTGGCAGACGGAACGCATGGTCAGTGACCGTGACGATAAACCGGAATATAAAACCAAGATCAATATTGCCCTTGCCTTTTCCAATAAGGTAAGCGTATCGGAGTATTATCACAATTCAAGCTGGCTGGAATACGGCGGAGCGCCGGAGCGAGCGGTAAGAAATGCCTTTGTCTATTCCATTGACTCCTATCTGAAACAGAACAGTAAGTATACCAAGAACGAGAGCAAGATCAACTTTGATGATGTCAAAGACTGTCTGGTGATAGTGATCTCGTCTTTTTCGAGTGTCACGTCCTACGAGAACCAGACGAAAAAGGCAATTACCAATAAAGGAATCCAGGAAGCGATGACGGAATACCTTCGTCATCAGCTGGAAGTATATTTTATAGAAAACAAACTGGATGCGGAGAAAATCGCGAATCAGGTGCTCATCAACAAGCGCAGCCGTGAAAGTGCGGAAAAGACCCGACTGAATATCAAAAAGACACTTGCCGGCAATATGGACATGACCGGACGAGTCGCCAAGTTTGTAGATTGCCGCAGCAAGGACAAGAGTGAACGAGAACTCTTTATCGTAGAGGGTGATTCGGCATTAGGCGCCTGTAAGCAGGCAAGAAATCCGGATTTTCAGGCGATCATCCCGATCCGTGGAAAGATTCTGAACTGTCTGAAAGCGGATTATGACAAGATTTTCAAAAGTGAGATCATTACCGATCTGTTAAAGGTGCTGGGTTGCGGTGTAGAAGTAAAGTCCAAGGCCAATAAAGATCTGGCGTCCTTTGATCTGGAACTGCTGCGCTGGAATAAAGTGATATTCTGTACCGATGCCGATGTTGACGGATTTCACATCCGGACTTTATTGCTGACGATGATCTATCGTTTAGCGCCGACCCTGATCCGGGAGGGCAAGGTATTTATTGCGGAATCGCCGCTGTATGAAATCAACACGAAGGATAAAGTATATTTTGCCTATAACGAAGCGGAGAAGGATCAGTTCATTCAGGAAATCGGTGACAAAAAATTCACGATTCAGCGTTCCAAAGGACTGGGTGAAAACGAACCGGAAATGATGAGTCTGACGACCATGAATCCGGCGACCCGCCGACTGATCAAGATTATGCCGGATGAAGCTGCCCGGACTTCAGAGATGTTTGAAAGCCTGCTGGGTGACAACCTTGCCGTCAGACGGGATTATATCATAGAAAACGGTTATAAATATATTGACGACCTTGATGTATCGTAATACGGTGGCGGATCCGGAAACGGAGACCTATGCGATGGGTTATTATGAAAAAGAAGGCTTTCGGTGACGGAGGGAGAAAATCCGGATAATCGGATACGGCTGAAGCTGCCGGAAGCTGACGGATAAAGATGAGGGAAGAAAATGGCAAGAAAGAAGAAACAATCAGAGGGCATCACCCAGTCGAAGATTCAGGGCTATATTGCCGGAGCCGGCGAGGTGGTGGAGGAGAAGATTGCCTCGACATTACAGGAAAACTTCATGCCCTATGCGATGAGCATCATTCTGTCCCGAGCGATTCCGGAAATAGACGGTTTCAAGCCGTCACACCGGAAACTGCTTTATACGATGTATAAAATGGGACTGCTCGGTTCTACCAGAACCAAGTCTGCCAATATTGTCGGCCAGACCATGAAGCTCAATCCTCACGGCGATGCGGCCATTTATGATACCATGGTACGTCTGAGTCGGGGATATGAAGCATTGCTGCATCCGTTTGTAGATTCCAAAGGTAATTTCGGTAAGTTCTACAGTCGTGATATGGCATGGGCGGCTTCCCGATATACGGAAGCAAATCTGTATCCGATCTGTAATGAATTGTTCAATGATATTGATAATGATACTGTGGATT